>JBAPSB010000335.1:0-6324 GCA_049281435.1 Desulfobacterales bacterium | reverse complement strand
CGAGATAGGCTTCTCGCGGCCCTACCGCGGGAAACGTTTCCCGGGCCCAGGGCAATAGAAATGTCGAGGCTGATGACGTCATAAAAAAACTATGGCCGGAAAAGAGTTGTTGCCGGTGCCGGCGCTGGTGACCATACCGCAAAAGAAGGGGTTAAGACAAAGATTTTAGCAAGGTCACAGCCAGGAAGAATCAGCGGCGGTGCGGTGTCGAATCGGGGCGGAGCGGCCCGGTGTGTTAAAGTAAGGATTTCAGGTCCTAAATCGGCGAAAAAGCGATCGAAAAAACTTGACACCAATCCGGTTGTGATATACAAATATAGAGCATAGGTTAAACCCGCCAGTTGGAGAAAAATCATAGCCGTTCTTCAATAACTATCACTCAACATCCTCCAGCACTATCGTTATGTCCATTTCCGTATTTTTCCGGTACAGGACTCGTGTATAACCCAGCAGGCGTCCGGCCCTTTCTTGACCACGTTTGCCTTGCGTCTCAATTCTTATGAGAAAATCCCTGATCGGGAAAAAGTCTCGTTTCGCTGCCGCACCCCGCAGGGTACACCGTATTTCCTGTGGAGTATATATCAATCATCACGACAATAACGGGGACCCGAATTAATGAACATCGCAGAGCTTAAAGATAAGAAAATCAGTGAACTGACCCGGATGGCCAAGGAATTCAACATCGAAGGCGCCGCGGGCATGCGCAAGCAGGAACTCATGTTCGCCCTGTTGCAGCGGCAAATCGAGAAAAACGGTCTGATATACGGCCAGGGGACACTGGAAATACTGCCGGACGGTTTCGGGTTTCTGCGCTCGCCGGATTACAACTACCTGCCGGGACCCGATGACATCTATGTGTCGCCTTCTCAGATCCGCCGCTTCAACCTGCGGACCGGTGACACGGTGTCGGGACAGATCCGGCAGCCCAAGGAATCCGAACGCTATTTCGCTCTGCTCAAGGTCGAGGCCATCAACTTCGAAGACCCCGAGGTGGCCCGGGACAAGATCCTTTTCGACAACCTGACCCCGCTGTACCCCAATCGCAAGATGAACATCGAAGACGGCGCCGACAACTATTCGACGCGCATCATGGACCTGCTGACGCCGATCGGCTTCGGCCAGCGCGGCCTGATCGTTTCTCCGCCGCGTTCCGGCAAGACGATGCTGCTGCAGAACATCGCCAACAGCATCATCGCCGCCCACAAAGAGGTCGTCCCCTTTGTTCTCCTGATTGACGAACGGCCGGAAGAAGTGACCGACATGGAGCGGACCGTCAAGGCCGAGGTCATCAGTTCCACATTCGACGAACCGGCCGAGCGGCATGTCCAGGTGGCCGAAATGGTGATCGAAAAGGCCAAACGGCTGGTTGAACATAAAAAGGACGTGGTCATCCTGCTCGACAGCATCACCCGCCTGGCCCGGGCTTACAACTCGGTGATGCCTCCCAGCGGCAAGATTCTCTCCGGCGGGGTCGACTCCAACGCCCTGCAGCGCCCCAAACGGTTCTTCGGCGCGGCGCGCAACATCGAGGAGGGTGGTTCCCTGACCATCGTCGCCACCGCCCTGGTCGACACCGGCAGCCGCATGGACGAGGTGATTTTCGAAGAATTCAAGGGCACCGGCAACATGGAAATCGCGCTCGACCGACGCCTGGCCGACAAGCGGGTATTTCCGGCCATAGACATCAAGAAGTCCGGTACCCGCAAAGAGGAGCTGCTGTTAAAGGAGGACATCCTGAACCGGGTCTGGATTTTGAGAAAATTGCTGTCGTCTCTGAACCCGGTCGACAGCATGGAATTTTTACTTGAAAAAATGTCCGGGACCGCGGATAATAAAATTTTCCTGGCATCGATGAACGCCTAATTAGCACGATAGGGGGTTGAAATTAATATGAAAACTGATATCCATCCCGACTACTACCAGACGACGGTCAAGTGTGCCTGCGGCAACGAGATCCAGGTCGGCTCGACCAAGCAGGACATCCGGGTTGAAATTTGTTCGAAGTGCCATCCCTTTTTCACCGGCAAGCAGAAGCTGATCGACACCGCCGGCCGGATCGAACGATTCCGCAAGAAGTACGCGAAATTTCAGCAGGACAATAAGGAATAAGGCCGACCTCTTCTCAAACGCATGTAGTGCGTTTGTCAAAACCACGAAACACACACTGCTGGACCGGGGTATCGCAGACACCTGTACAAGGTGTCGGCGGGGTTCGTGTGATTCGTGGTTTTGTACGTGGGCTGCCGTAAAATCAGTGTGGATCCGGGATAGCTGGTGGCCGACCCAAGGGCTCGCTCAAAAAAATAATTCACTATTTTGGACGTCGCTGCGGTATATCCGGTTGCCGGTTTAATACCTCGGAATATCCGGATATTCCGGCGGCCTAGCGCATTGCGGGACGGGCGTTTCATCGTTCAGAACCACTAATTTGTTTTTCCGCGGGCCCTATCTGACGGGAAGCGCCAGGGGAATTTAAAAACGATGTTCAAGAAGCTTGAGGGTGTCGAAGACAGATTCAAGGAAATCGAAAATCTTTTGGGGAACCCCGATATCATCAAAGACCAGGCGACCTACCAGAAGATTGTCCGCGAACATGCGGAGCTGAACAAGGTCGTCACGGCTTACCGGGCATACAAAAAAAATGAGGCGGACATAGAAGAAAGCCAGGCCCTGCTGCGCGACGCAGATGCCGACATCAAGGAACTGGCGCGCGAGGAGCTTTCCGAGCTGCGGCGTCGCGAGGAAGAACTTCAGCAGGACCTGCGCCTGCGGTTGCTGCCGAAGGACCCGAACGATGAAAAAAACGTGGTGCTGGAGATCCGGGCCGGGACTGGCGGGGAGGAAGCGGCCCTTTTTGCGGCCGATCTTTTCCGGATGTACAACCGCTACGCCGAGACCAGAAACTGGAAGGTCGAGGTCCTCACCCATCACCCCACCGGCGTCGGCGGCCTGAAGGAAATCATCGCCATGGTGCAGGGCCGGGGAGCCTTCAGCGCCATGAAATACGAGAGCGGCACCCACCGGGTGCAGCGGGTGCCGACCACCGAAACCCAGGGCCGCATCCACACCTCGGCCGTGACCGTGGCGGTGCTGCCCGAGGCGGAAGATGTCGAGGTGGCGATCGATCCCGGCGATTTGAAAGTCGACGTCTTCCGGTCCTCCGGGCCCGGCGGCCAGAGCGTCAACACCACCGATTCGGCCGTGCGCATCACCCATCTGCCCAGCGGACTGGTGGTGACCTGCCAGGACGAAAAGTCGCAATTGAAGAACAAGAACAAGGCCTTGAAGGTCCTGCGGGCCCGCCTGCTGGACCGCATGACGAGCGAGCAGGACGAAGAGCGCTCGCAGCAGCGCAAAAGCCAGGTCGGCAGCGGCGATCGCAGCGGCCGGATCCGCACCTACAACTTTCCCCAGGGACGGGTTACGGATCATCGCATCGGCCTGACGCTCTACCGACTCGACAGCATTCTACAGGGCGACATCCAGGAAATCGTTCAGGAACTCACCACCCACTACCAGACTCAGGCCCTCCAGAATGCGGAACTCGACAGCCTCCAGCGGTGATGACTGGACGATACTGAAACTGCTCGAGTGGACCACTTCCTATTTCACCTCCCATGCGATCGAAGGTCCCCGGGCCGCCGCAGAAATCCTGCTGGCGCACGTGTTGACCCTTCAGCGGGTGGATCTTTACCTACGCTACGATCAGCCGCTGATGCCGTCCGAGCTGGAGCGTTTCAAAACGCTCATCCGGCGGCGGGTCCGGCACGAACCGGTGGCCTACATCACCGGCTCCCGGGAATTCTGGTCGATGGACCTGGCGGTGTCAAGGGACGTGCTGATCCCGCGTCCCGAAACCGAATGCCTGGTCGAACAGGCCCTGGCGCGATTGGCCGCATCGGGGGCTGCCGACTGCCCGCACATTCTCGAGTTGGGGACCGGCTCCGGGGCGATCATCCTGGCCCTGGCCGCCGGCCTGCCCGGCAGCCTCTGCTTTGCCTCCGATGTCTGCGAGCGCTCGCTGCGCGTGGCGCGGGCGAACGCCCGCCGCCACAACCTGGCGGATCGCATCCATTTTTTATGCGGAGACTGGATGCGACCGGTGCGGGATCGAAAGGCTTTTTTCGATCTGATCGTTTCCAACCCGCCCTACATCCCCAGCGGCCGGATTAAAACCCTCGCGCCCGAAATTCACGCTTACGAGCCGGCCAGGGCGCTCGACGGGGGAGATGACGGGCTGGCCTGCGTGCGGTGGCTTGTTGCGGAAGCCCCCGGCTTTATCCGGCCCTGCGGTCATCTGATGCTCGAAATCGGGCACGACCAGGCCGGGGCCATTCGTCAAATCGTGACCGGCAGCGGGCGCTACGAGGACCCGGTTTTTACCAGGGACTATGCCGGGCATGACCGGGTGGCCGCCCTGCGGATAAAGGTTGTTTGACCCGGCAATCAGGGCGGTGACGTCGCGGGCGCCGGGCGGCCGTATAAAAAGGTGTTGCGCATCGAGGGCCATTTTGTTAATAATGCAAGATTTTTTTAACTCGTGTCCGACCGTCGCCGCACGTTAGTGGCCGTCGCTTTTCGTCGGACATCACCTCACACGTCTTTGGACTTTTTTCCCGGTGCTTTCCCCTTGGGGCGAAAGTGGGAAGAAGGGCGGAAGAAGACGGTGGCAAAAAACCAACTGAAACGGGAGAGAAACCATGGCGTATGTCACAATGAAGGAACTGCTCGAAGCCGGAGTCCATTTCGGTCACCAAACCAAACGCTGGAACCCGAAGATGAAACCCTATATCTTCGGCGCCCGCAACGGCATTTATATCGTCGATCTGCAGAAGACCGTGCGCATGTTCAAGACCGCCTACGATTTTATCATCGACACGACCGCCAACGGCAAATCGGTGCTTTTCGTCGGGACCAAGAAACAGGCGCGCGAGTCGATCTATGAAGAAGCCAACCGCTGCGAAATGTTCTATGTCCACAACCGCTGGTTGGGAGGAATGCTGACGAACTTTCAGACGATCAAGAAGAGTATCGACCGCCTCAATTACCTGAACGAAATCATGAACGACGGCTCCATCAATCTTTTTCCCAAGAAAGAACGGCTGAAGCTCGAAAAGGAGCGTGTCAAGCTCGATGCCAACCTCGGCGGCATCCGCAACATGAATCAGATTCCCGGGGCACTGTTCGTGGTGGACCCGAAAAACGAAGCCATCGCGGTGCGGGAAGGCCGGCGGCTGAACATCCCGATCGTCGCGATCGTGGACACCAACTGCGATCCGGATTACATCGACTATGCCATTCCGGGAAACGACGACGCCATCCGCTCCATCCGGTTGATCACCTCCCGGGTGGCCGACGCCTGTGCGGAAGGCCGCGAGCGTCTGGCGGAAAAGCGGCACGCGGAAGTCGACAAGGCCGAGGAGGAAGTCCCCAAGGTGTCCGCTGCCGGGGCCGACCTCAAGCCGGGTCAAAGAAAGGTTATTTCCGACGGCAGCGAGGGGCCCGTGGTGGAAATTATCCGGCGGGCGACACCGCCGGCTGAAAATGCCGTGCCGGCCGAAACGATTCAAGCAGAAGACACAGGAGAATAAGCAAATGGCCACGATCAGTGCTGACCTGGTTAAACAGCTCCGCGAAAAAACCGGAGCCGGTATAATGGACTGTAAGACCGCACTTGCCGAAAATGCGGGTGACATAGAAAAGGCCATCGAGCACCTGCGCAAAAAAGGCCTGGCGACGGCCGCCAAACGGGCCGGGCGGGCGATGTCGGAAGGCACCATCCAAACCTACATCCACATGGGAGGGAAATTGGGGGTGATGGTCGAAGTGGGCTGCGAAACCGATTTTGTCGCCAAAAACGATGATTTCCAGGGTTTCGCCCGTAATATCGCCATGCACATCGCCGCAACCAATCCGCTCGGCATTCGTCCCGAAGAAATCCCGCCGGAGGTCATCGACAAAGAGATGGAGATTTACAAGGCCCAGGCCAAGGAAACCGGCAAGCCTGACAATATTCTCGAGAAGATCGCCCAGGGGAAACTGCAGAAGTTCATCAAGGAAAACTGTCTGATGGACCAGCCGTACGTGCGCAATCCGGAAATCACGGTTGCGGACCTGCTGAACGAGCTGATTGCCAAGATCGGTGAAAACATCACCGTCAAGCGTTTCGTGCGGTTTCAGGTCGGCGAGGCCTGATTTTATTAAGCTCTCTCTTAAAAATTAAACTGATCGGTTCGGAGGTTCAGGGTTCAAAGGTTGTAAGATACTGATTTCCATAACTTTATAAACCATTACTTTTAGTAAACTTTAAGCTGTGCCAGGGCC
>JBAPSB010000334.1:0-5368 GCA_049281435.1 Desulfobacterales bacterium | reverse complement strand
AAAACGGGAAATCCCGACCAACATGTCACCGAATCAATCAACCGATCAACCAATAAACTAATCAACAAATCAACCAATAAACTAATCCATAAATAAACTAATCACCCAATCACCCAATCATCTCAATCCAGGCGCAATGGACCCCACAGACGCCAAACATTTTCTGATCACCGTCGACGCCGAGGACTGGTTCCAGGTTGAAAACTTCAAGTCCCTGATTTCCTTTGACACCTGGGACCGGCGCGAACTGCGCGTCGAAAGAAATGTTCATCGCCTGCTCGATCTGTTCGATGCGATTAAATTGCCGCCCGAGGATGCCGAGTCGACCAGGGCTGCCGACCCGCGCGCGACCCGCGCCACTTTTTTCGTTTTGTGCTGGATTGCCGAGCGTCTGCCCGGCCTCGTGCGTGAAATCGAGGCCCGCGGTCACGAAATCGCTTCCCACGGGTGCTATCACGAACTTCCGCCAAAGATGCCGCGCGCCAAGCTTATGGCCGAACTCGGCGCCAGCCGCAAGCGTCTGGAAGACACGATCGGAAAAGCGGTGGTCGGGTACCGCGCGCCGAGTTTCGCCATTGACGACGGGATCCTGGCGGCGATCGCAGCGGCGGGGTATCGTTACGATTCCAGTTACAATTCATTTAGCCTCCACGGCCGCTACGGCAAGATTTCATTGAACGGTGGACCCCGAAACGGAATTGCCCATCGGGTGGCGGATAACTTCTGCGAGCTTCCGATCAGCAATTTAACCGTATTCGGCAGTGTTCTGCCGCTTGGCGGCGGGGCTTACTTCCGACTGCTGCCGCTGCAGCTGTTCAAACTGGGGGTGAAACGGATTTTGACTATCGATGACGCCTACGTGTTTTATATTCACCCCTGGGAAATCGATCCGGGACAACCGCGGGTGACCAAAGCGTCGTGGAGCCACAAGCTGCGGCATTACGCCATGGTATCGAAGACCTACCGGCGCCTCGAGCAGATGATCGATTCTTTTAAATACTGCCGTTTTACAACCTGCAGTCAATACCTGACGGCGCAAGGCGTGCGCCCGACGGCAAGCAATGGGGGAGAACTGAAGTGAAAGCGGTCATTCTGGCGGGCGGGTTCGGGACCCGGCTATCCGAGGAAACCGGCGTGAAGCCCAAACCGATGGTGGAAATCGGTGATCGGCCCATTTTGTGGCACATCATGAAAATATACTCCGCGGCCGGCATCCATGATTTTATCATCTGCCTGGGCTACAAGGGGCATATCATCAAAGAGTATTTCGCCAACTATGCCCTGCATCTGTCGGACATCACCTTCGACCTGAAGAACAACCGGACGCATGTCCATCATAACGACACCGAGCCCTGGAGCGTGACCCTGGTTCATACCGGCGACAACACCCTGACCGGCGGCAGGATCAAGCGCGTGCGGTCCTATATCGGGGATGAGACGTTTTGTCTCACCTATGGCGACGGGGTCAGCAACGTCGATATCGGGGAACTGGTCCGGTTTCACAAGACCCAGAACGCGCTCGTCACGCTGACCGCCGTGCAGCCGCCCGGCCGGTTCGGCGCTTTCAGCCTGGGCCCCGGCCAGAACAAGATTGTCACTTTCAAGGAAAAACCCCAGGGGGACGGCGCCTGGGTCAACGGTGGATTTTTTGTCGCCGAGGCGGCGGCGCTGGACTACATCGACGGCGACCAGACGGTCTGGGAGCGTGAACCGCTGGAGAGACTGGCGCAGGAAGGCCGGCTTGCGGCTTACCGCCACCATGGTTTCTGGCAGCCGATGGATACCCTGCGAGACAAAAACATGCTCGAGGATCTGTGGGCCGGCGGCACGGCGCCCTGGAAAGTCTGGTAGGGGATGTCATTTGTCCCCTGATTAAAACCTGCTGTCACAAATAGACCCCAATCAAACAGATCGGACACCACATGACTGCACAGGATGTCGTCCAGAAGGACCTCGATTTTATTTGCGGAAATCTTCAGGAGGAGCTGCCGCAGCTGGCCGGCAAGAATGTCCTCATGACCGGCGGCGCCGGGTTTCTGGGCTATTACATGGTCCAAACCGTGCTGCGCTGGAACCAGGGGGCGGGGCCGAGCGAAAAGATCCACCTGACGGTCATGGACAATTTTATCCGCGGCGTGCCGCAATGGATGACCGGTCACACGGGTGAACACTGTGAATTGCTGAAGCACGACATCACCCGGCCGCTGCCCGACAAGATGAAAAATTTCTCCTTTATCATTCATGCGGCCTCGATTGCATCGCCCATTTACTACCGTCAGTTTCCCATCGAGACCCTGGATGCCAACGTCAACGGCCTGCGGATTCTTCTGGATTACAGCAGGCGCCAGAAAGAGGCCCGGCTCCCGATCGACGGATTTCTTTTTTTTTCCAGCAGCGAGGTCTACGGGAATCCGGCTCCGGAATTCATCCCGACGCCTGAAACTTACAACGGATACGTGTCCTTCACGGGCCCGCGGGCGTGTTACGACGAATCCAAGAGATTCGGCGAAACCCTGTGCGTCAATTTCGCGCGGCAGTACGGTCTTCCCATATCCATGGCCCGTCCGTTCAACAACTACGGGCCCGGCTTGAAGATCACCGACAAACGCGTCGTGCCCGATTTTGCCAACGATATCCTGCAAGGCAAGGACATCGTCATGTTCTCGGATGGCGCGCCGTCGCGCACCTTCTGCTACGTGGCCGATGCGGTCGTCGGTTATTTCAAGACGCTGGTCAAAGGCACGCCCGCCGAAGCCTATAACATCGGGACCGAGGCGCCCGAAATCACGATTTTCGAGATTGCCTCTAAGATGACCGCCATCGCCAAGTCGCTGTTCACCTATAGCGGCGGCGTGGTCCGCCGGCAGAGCAAAGACCCGGATTACCTGGTGGACAACCCGGACCGTCGCTGTCCCAACATCGAGAAGGCCAGAAAGTATCTGGGCTACAATCCGTCCATCAGCCTCGAAGAAGGGTTGAAGAGAACGCTGCTCTGGTATGCCGATAACGCCGGAACCAAGGAGAGTCAATGAGAGTATCCGTCATTGGAACGGGCTATGTGGGCCTTGTCAGCGGGGTGTGCCTGGCCGAGATGGGACACGAAGTGGTGTGCGTCGATGTCGACCGTGCCAAGGTCGATCAGATCAATCGCGGGCAGTCTCCCATCTACGAGCCCGGTCTCGAGGCTCTGCTCAAAAAGCACAGCGGTAAAAACGTGATCGCCGACACCGATTTGCAGGCCGCCGTCGCCGGAACGGACCTGTCCCTTATTTCGGTCGGCACGCCCTATCGCGGCGATAAGATCGATCTGACCTACATCCGCCAGGCGGCGCAGGAGATCGGGGCGGCCCTGAAAAGCAAGGACGGCTATCACGTCGTCGTCGTCAAGAGCACGGTCGTGCCCGGAACGACCGATCGGGTTGTCTTGCCGATCCTTGAAAGCGCCTCCGGTAAAAAGGCCGGGTCCGGGTTCGGCCTCGGCATGAATCCGGAATTTCTCAGGGAGGGCGAAGCCGTTTCCGACTTCATGGCGCCGGACCGGATCGTCATGGGGGTCATCGATGAAAAAAGTCTGAAGGCCTTGGAGGCCCTTTACAGCTGTTTTCCCGCGGCCGAAAAGATCCGGACCACCACCCAAACCGCCGAGATGATCAAGTACACCGCTAACTGCCTGCTGGCCACCCTGATCTCTTTTTCAAACGAGATCGGCAACCTGTGCGCGGCGATGACAGGCGGTGTGGATGTCGTCGACGTGATGAAGGCGGTCCACCTCGACAAACGCATCAGTCCTTTCCTGCCCGCGGGCGGGCGTATCACGCCCGGCATCGCCCAGTTCATCGAAGCCGGGTGCGGGTTCGGCGGCAGCTGTTTTCCCAAGGATGTGCGCGCCCTTATTTCGTTTGGAGAAGAAAAGGGGCAATCGATGAACCTGATGAAAGAGGTGATTCGAATCAATGAACAGCAGCCGGATCAGATTCTGCAATTGATAGAGGGCGTATTTCCGGACCCCCGGAATGTCAGGGTCGGCATTCTGGGCCTGGCCTTCAAACCCGGGACCGACGATATCCGCGAGTCGCCGGCGTTGCCGGTCGTGCGCAAGCTGTTGGCCAAAGGGGCCGTCGTCAAGGCGTTCGACCCGGTCGCGGCGGAAAACGCCCGCAAGTTCTTCAACGATGAGCGTATCGAGTACTGCGACAGCGTGCAACAGGCCGTGGCGGGCACCGACGTCGTTGTCCTGATGACCCGCTGGGACGAGTTCGCCGGGCTGCCCGACCTCCTAAAAGACATCGCGCCGCAGCCGATCGTCATCGACGGGCGCCGGATGCTGGACAAATCCCGGGTAAATTCCTACTTCGGCATCGGCCTGGGAGCGCTGCAATGATATTCACGCCAACGGGGTTGGACGGCGCCTTTGTCGTCGAGATCGAACCGCGCGGCGATGACCGCGGTTTTTTTGCGCGCGCCTATTGCCGCCGGGAGTTTGAAAAGAACGGCCTGCAGGTCGACTTCGTGCAGGCCAACACCGCTTTCAGCAAGGAAAAAGGCACGCTGCGCGGCATGCACTTCCAAAGGTCGCCGCACGCCGAGGCCAAGTTCCTGCGCTGCGTGAGGGGCGCCGTTTTCGATGTGATGATCGACCTGCGGCCGGATTCGCCCACGAGAAAAAAATGGTTCGGGGTCGACTTGACGGCCGAAAACCGCAAGATGGTGTATGCACCCGCGGGCTTTGCGCACGGATACCTGACCACGGCCGCCGACACCGAAGTCTTTTACCTCGTATCGGCGTTTTATGCGCCCGAGGCCGAAGGCGGCGTGCGCTGGGATGATCCCGCTTTCGATATCGAGTGGCCGCTGACCGCCGATCTGCACATCTCGGAAAAAGACAGGCACTGGCCCCGTTTTTCCGGATAGCGGCTTCATGGACACCTCCACAACGAAGACAGGAAGGCGCCTGGCCCAAAGGTTTCACGACGGCCGGCCTGCAGCCAGGTGCGGATTTTGACCGCGGCAAGTGAAAAAACGGGTTATCCTTGAGTCGCCAAAGTGACCATAAGCCGGCCGTGGTGGGTCTGGTTGCCGCTGCGGGCGCGGCCCGCAGAATTTCGCCTTTGCCGTGCAGCAAAGAGATTTTCCCGGTTGGATTTTACGAGAGTGCCGATACTTCAGGCCCGCGGCCCAAGGCCGCCGCGCAGTATCTTCTGGATCAAATGCGGATGGCCGGGGCAGAAAAGGCTTTCATCGTCATCCGAAAGGGTAAGTGGGACATTCCGGCCTATTTCAGCGGCGACGATTTCAAGTGTTTGCCGCTGGCCTTTGTCAGCCTGGAGGCATCGCGCGGGGCCCCGTTCACCGTCGACCGGGCCTATCC
>JBAPSB010000333.1:0-6891 GCA_049281435.1 Desulfobacterales bacterium | reverse complement strand
CGACCGGCCCCTTGGTGAGGATGCCGCCGCCGACGGCGGCCGCATACACGCTCCAGCCCAAACAGAACCGGCCGCCACGGGCCGCCAGAACGCCGATCGCGGCCCACAGAACAAAGAACGTGAGCAGCATGTCGAACATGCTCAGGGTCTCGAAGACCGCCCAGAGCGACAGGCCCATGAGGACAAAGGGCGCCAGGCGCCGAACGGCCTTGTCCTCCGGCCAGAGCCGGGCCGCCAGATGCCCGGTCAAAAAGAGGTTCAGCAGGCCGAAGACGGGTGCCGTCAGCCGGGCGCTCACTTCGTTGACCCCGAAGAGCAGCCAGCCGAGGTGGATACACCAGAAGAAAAAGGGGGGTTTGTGGCTGTATGGCAGACCGTTTAAATGCGGGACCAGAAACTCGCCTTTTTGCCACATCTCCCAGGCGACCGACAGGTACCGGGTTTCGTCTATCGGCATCAGGGGCCGGGCCCACAGCGCGGCGGAAACCAGCGCCAGCCAAAGAACCAGCAGCAGCCCTTTGGCGCTGATATCAGGATTTTTCACTCTGGCGCCTTTTGTTTTCGCGGTAGATAAACTGGAGATTGCGCAGATAAATGGCGAAGCCCGATGCCTGTCCTATAATGAAAACCGGGTCCTTGCGGTAGATGGCATACGTCAGCAGCGTCAGGCTGCCGCCGATGCTCAGATACCAGAAGGCCGTCGGGATGATGCTCTGCTTCCTGCGTTCGCTGTAGATCCACTGGACGAGAAAACGGGCCGAAAAAAGCGCCTGGCCCGCCAGGCCGATGGCTATCCAGATGGTGTTGGCACTCATCGCTCATTTCCTTTGAAATCGGCCCGTCATCCGGCACCGTAAAAAAAGGTCACGTAAAATGGATCGACAGCGAATCAGGAGTCGTCGGCCACGTTCAAAACCTCATCACGCGCTGAAGGCCGGCGCGGCGCTCGACCGCTTTGACAACCGACTGGGGATCGTGGGGTAAAGCCCTTGAGATAAAGCGCTCCTGAAAATTCAGTTGGGATGGGGGCGGGATGTCTTCAACGTGGATGAGCCGGTCGTGATTGGCGACCCGGACGTGTCGTACACGTGCAGGGCCAAAGGTCGCGGCCCGCCGCGCCGCATCAGCCACATGACCCCAAACAGATCGATGATCCCCACCCAGAGCCGGCCGAGCGTGCCATAGTGGGACTGGCCGTGACGGCGGGGGCGGTGGTGGACCGGAACCGAGATCACCTCCCCGCCGGCGCGCTTGACCAGGGGCGGCAGGAAACGGTGGAAATGGTCGAAAAAAGGCAGCGAGAGAAACAGGTCCCTGGGAAAAGCCTTGATCCCGCAGCCCGAGTCCGGGACGCTGTCCCCCAGCGCCCATCGCCTGACCGAATTGGCCACCAGAGACGAAAACCGGCGCCACCGGGTGTCGCGCCGGTTGGTGCGATGGCCGATCACCATCGTGGCCGAAGATTCGTATCCCCCTGCGCTGAACGGCGCCAGTATTTTCTCGATATCGGCCGGATCGTTCTGCCCGTCGCCGTCGAGGGTCAGGATCAGGCGGTGCCTGGCGGCCTTGACGCCGGTCAGAAGCGCCACGCTCTGGCCGCTGCGCCGGGCGTGGCGGACGCATCGCAGCCGGGGAAAGGATTCCTGCAGCGCCGTTAACACTTCGGGGCCGTGATCGGTGCTATGATCGTCGATATAGATGATTTCATAGTCGTGCCGGCCGTCGACGGCAGCGCGGATTTCGACCACCAGAGCGGCAATGTTGTCGGCTTCATTGTGGATCGGAACGACAATTGAAATGTCCATTTTTTCCCTCAAACCTCCGGTTTCTTGACGGCTTCGGCGTCCTGCACGACGGCGCCCATCTGCCTGAGCTGCTCGCGCAGACGGTCGGCGAGCGGCCAGTTGCCCTCCGCTCGCGCCTTTTTTCTTTCTTCGATCAGCGTCCGGACCGCCGGAACGGCGGCCGCGTCCTCGAAATCGAGCAGGTTCAGCACCGAATCCAGCTGCCGGAACGCGTCGAGCAGCTTGCGGGCGCCGGCGGCATCGATCTGCCGCTCCCGCACCAGGCGGTTCACCTTTTTGACAACCCTGAAGATCGACGCCATGGCCGTGGAGATGTTCAGGTCGTCATCCAGGCCGCTGGTAAAGCCCTGCTTGATGTCGTAGAGGAGCTGGTCGAGGTCCGCATACGGCGCTCCGTCACGCAGGTTTTTAAGGCCTCGGATGCAGTTGTTCAAGCGGCTCAGGGACCGCGCGGCATCTTCGAGCCGGTCGGGCGAAAATGTGACCGGCTTGCGATAGGGCGAGGTCAGCAGCCAGTAGCGGACCGCTTGACCGGAATACCCCTGGCCGCGCAACTCCTCCGGCGTCATCCCGGCCCGGTGTCGGTCCACCTTGTGGCCGTCGGCCATCACCGGTTCGCAGTCGACCCAGCAGCGCACCGGCGGTTGGCCGCTGAGAGCCGCGGCAATCGCATTGAGGTTTTCGTGATGGGGAAACATCAGTTCGCGGCTGCTGGCATGGATGTCGAATCGCTGGCCGAGGTATTTCATTGAAATCGCGGCCGCCTGCAGGTGCCAGGACGGACGGACGCTGCCCCAGACGGTTTTGGTGTAGATGCCCCTCTTCAGGTCGGACAACCGTGCCCGCTTGAACAGCGTGAAGTCGCGGGGATTGTCTTTTTCGTATTCGTCCAAATCGACCGTCGCGCCCAGCCGGATCTTGTTGATGTCGATCCCGGAGAGGCGGCCATAGTCATTGAAGCGGGAAATGTCGTAGTAGAGCGAGCGCAGTTTTTCATAGGCAAACCCTTTGCGGACCAACTGCTCGGCCACCTGCACCATGTCGTCCAGGTGATCGCTGGCACGCGGGTAGTCATCGGCCGGCTTGATCCCGAGCCACTCCAGGTCGCGCTCGAACTGGACGATGTGCCGGCTGGTGAAGTCCGCCAACTCCTCGCCGGCCTTTTCCGAGCCGGCGATGGTCTTGTCGTCCAGATCGGTGATGTTCATGACGTGCTTGACCGAATACCCGCGGTAGGCCAGATAGCGGCAAAGCAGGTCCGCCACGATGAAGCGCCGCATTTCCCCCAGATGGATCGACGCGTGGGCGGTCGGCCCGCAGGTGTAGATGGAGACCTTGCCCGGCACCAGCGGCTCGAAGGGTTCCTTGGCGCGGCTCAGGGTGTTGAACAGCTTCAGGTTCACCTTTTCCCTGACCACGAAAAGCGGCGTGCTCAAGTACCGCTCCCCGCTGTCGGGCAGGATCGCGACCAGCGTGCCGGAGGCCATCGAGCGGGCCTGCTGAACGGCGATCGCCATGGCGGCCCCGCTGCTCATGCCGACCAGCAGACCTTCTTTGCGGGCCAGGCGGCGGGTCATGTCGAAGGCCTCTTCATCAT
This sequence comes from Desulfobacterales bacterium, assembly GCA_049281435.1. Classification (GTDB taxonomy): domain Bacteria; phylum Desulfobacterota; class Desulfobacteria; order Desulfobacterales; family SG8-13; genus JARFQH01. The sequence continues at coordinate 3,489 of JBAPSB010000333.1, read as the reverse complement.
CGATGTTGATCTTTTGATCCAGGCGGCTTTTCTCGAAAATCCCCGGACAGTAGGCCTCCTTCATATTTTTCAGCCCCTGGAGTTTGTGGCCCAGGTACGGTTCGACACCGATGATGCACACGTCGGAATTGAATTCTTTCAACCGGCGCGAAACCCCCATCAGGGTTCCGGAAGTCCCTAACGTGGCGACCAGCGTGGTCACAAGACCGCCGGTCTGCTCCCAGATTTCGACGGCCGTTCCGGTGTAGTGGGCTTGCCAGTTGGCCGGGTTGTTGAACTGATCGGTCATGAAGTAGGTGCCGGGGGCCTCGCGCGCCAGGCGATAGACCTCTTCGATGGCCCCGTCGGTGCCGAGGTGCCCGGGCGTCAGCAGGATGTCGGCCCCGCGGGCCTTGAGGATTTTCTGGCGCTCGACGCTGACCGCCTCGGACATCGCCAGCAGGAGCCGATACCCCTTGACGGAGCACACCAGCGCCAGCCCGATGCCGGTGTTCCCGGAGGTCGCCTCGATCACGATCTTAGCGGCCGTCAGTTCGCCCGAGCGCTCACCGGCCGCGATCATCGCCAGGGCGGCCCGGTCCTTGATCGAGCCGCCGGGATTGAAGTACTCCAGCTTGGCCAGCAGCGTAACGGCCGGATTCGGGTTCAGGTGCCGGATTTCCACCAGCGGCGTGTTTCCGATCAGATCGAGTATGGTTCCCATGGGGTCGGTTTAGTCCGTTAAGCCCGTTGGGCCCGTTTTGCCCGTTGGCCCGTTAGCCGGTTGAACCGGGGTTGGACCAGTCAGGTCAGTTGCTAATGAGATCAAAAGCCACCCGACATAAAGAAATTAAAACCCGTAATTGACACCCCCATCGGGGATATAGTGTCGAGTAGAAAACGCCTCCCTGGCAAGTCAGTGGATTGACCAGCGTGACGCCACCGACCCCACAGGCCTAACGGGCTCAACCGGCTAACGGGCTCAACCGATTTTATCCTCCATCAGCCGCTCGATCGCCGCTTCGATGGCACCGCGCACGGCGGCGGCCGCCTGCGCGGCATCGATGGTGCAAAAGCGCTCGGGTTCCTGACGCGCCAGGTCGAGGTATCCGGCGCGGATCCGGCGGTGGAAATCCAGGGCTTCTTTTTCGAACCGGCTCTCGATCCCGCTGCGATCGCCCTGTTCGAGCTGGGCCCAGGCCCGGGCCAGACCGACTTCCGGCGGCAGATCGAGCAATAGGGTCATATCGGGTCGGATATCCCCCAGTATGAACCGGTGGATGCACCGGATCTGCGCCAAATCGAGCCCGCGGGCGTAGCCCTGATAGACCACGGTGGCATCGCTGAAGCGGTCGCACACCACGGCCTGGCCGGCGGCCAGGGCGGGGCCGATGACCTTGCGCACGTGCTCGGCCCGGTCGGCTTCGTAGAGAAACAGCTCGGTCAGCGGTGCCATCGCCCGGTTTTCCGGATTCAACAGGATCGACCGGATCTTTTGTCCGATGTCGGTCCCGCCGGGTTCACGGGAAACGACGACGGACCGCCCCCGTTTTTTCAGAAACGCTTCGATGCCGGCCAACTGAGTCGACTTGCCCGACCCCTCGACGCCTTCCAGGGTGATGAACATAAGAGGTGTCTCGTCAGGAGGATGCGGGGCCGCCGCGGTAGAAATGGCGTTCCAGCAGCCGGTGGTAGGCGGTCCAGGTTTCATCGGAATCCTCGGCGGCGATGAACTCCCGGATGCCTTTGATCCGGGCGTCGATCTCGTCGACGTAGTGCAAGAGAACCGCTTCGATGGTTTTGGGCGGTTCGGGTGACCCGAACTCGCGCGCGCCGTGGTGGCTGATGATCATGTGTTTCAGGAGATGGGCCTGCTGGGGGGGGAAGTCCGGGATCAACCGCAGCTTTTCATCCAGGAGTTGAATCGCGATCACGATGTGGCTGAGCAGCCGGCCCTCGTCCGAGTAATCGATTTTGGCTTCGTAGACCAGCTCGCGGATTTTGCCGACATCGTGCAGGATCACGCCCGCCATCAACATGTCGCGGTCGATGCCCCCGTAGTGCGGCGCGATGCGATCGGCCAAAATCGACATGGACAGCGTGTGCTCCAGCAGGCCGCCGATATAGGCGTGGTGCATCTTCTTGGCGGCCGGGGCGGCCTTGAAGGCGCGCGTAAAATCGTCGTCCTCCCAGAAGAGCTCGAAGAGACGCTTCAGGTGGGGGGTGGCGATAGTGGCCGATATCTCGACCAGACGCCCGAACATCTTCTCGATGTCACGCGCGGTGGCCGGAACGAAATCCGCCGGGTCCAGCGTGTCGGCCGGGCAGGCGTCCATGTCCCTGACGACCAGCTGCAGCGCCCCCTTGTAATCCGAGATGCCGCCCTTGACCCGCACATAGTCCCCGCTCTTGACCTTGATCCGCTCCAGGTTTTCCCACATCACGCCCTTGATGCGGCCGGTTTTGTCGCAGAGGGTGACGGTGAGGTAATTTTCCCCGTTGCGCTTGCGGGCGATGTTTTTTTCCGCCAGGACGAAAACATCGTCGAGCGTGTCTCCGGCCTTGAGGTCTTGGATGAATTTGATCTTCATTTGAGTTCCTATATGCCGATTTTCCAGTCTCGCATCTGGTCCAGAACGCGGTAATCCGTCATATCGCACTTAATCGGCGTGATGGAAATGTATTTTTCGGCCAAAGCCGTGCCGTCGACATCCGGGCTGGCGTCGAAGCGCTGGGTCTCGCAGCCCTGCCAGTAATAGGCGCGGTTGCGCGGATCGATTCTTTTGTCAAAAAAATCAAGGGATTCGGGCAGACCCTGGCGGCTCGGGCGCACGCCGGCCATGGTCTTCAGCGCCACATCGGGGATATTGACGTTCAGGAAGGTCCCGGCCGGCAATTTGCCGTTGAAAACCTTTTCGGTTAGCCGGCGCACGAACAGGGCGGCGTCATCATAGTGATTAGACGTGAAGCCGTCCATGGAGACGGCTATGGCGCTCACGCCGTAGACCGCGGCCTCCTTGGCGGCCGCCACCGTGCCCGAATAGTTGATGTTGATGCCCACGTTGGCGCCGGGGTTGATACCCGAGACCACCATGTCGGGCCGTGCGCCGAGCAGCTCGAACAGCCCCAGCTTGACACAGTCCGCCGGCGTGCCGCTGACGGCGTATCCGCTGTAGCCGCCGTTGACCGTCACCAGGTTCGCGCGCAGGGGCTCATGGAGGGTGATGGCATGGCCGATCGCACTGCGTTCGCGGTCCGGGGCGATCACCGTGACGGTGTGACGCTCCCGCAGCCGATAAAAAAGCGCCCACAACCCCTCGGCGTGAATTCCGTCGTCGTTGGTCAACAAAATGTTCATCATGAATTCCTGGAATTCCAACCCTTTCTTGACATTTTCGGCCGAGTTGGTTTTTATACTGCAAAATCTCGCCCCGTTCAACCGGGAATCCGACACTTCCGCCCCCAGAAGGTTCGATGTCGCATCATTCAGCATCCACTGCCGCCGACCGT
>JBAPSB010000332.1:0-2444 GCA_049281435.1 Desulfobacterales bacterium | reverse complement strand
ATCTCTCATGTCACCGTCAGAAAGTATCTCGATCTGGCGGAACAGGCCCGGATCACCTGGCCGCTGCCAGAGGACATCGATGACGGCCAGCTCGAAGAGCGCCTGTATGCAAAAGTTTCCCGGCCCGCTTCCGATAAACCGGCCATGCCGTCCATGGAGTACCTTTTTCGGGAACTCAAGAGGAGGCACGTCACCTTGCAGCTGCTGTGGCATGAATACAAGCAGGGCAACCCGGACGGCTACCAGTACAGCTATTTTTGTGAACTCTATAGCCGCTGGCGCAGGGGTCTTGACATCAGCCTGCGGCAGGAGCACCTGGCTGGTGAGAAGCTGTTCATCGATTACGCCGGTCAAACCGTGCCGGTCTTCAATTCACAAAACGGCCTGGTCGAACTGGAGGCCCAGATCTTTATCGCCGCCATGGGAGCCAGCAATTACAGTTTTGCCGAAGCCACCGCCTCCCAGAGCCTGCCCGACTGGATAAGATCTCACATCCGGGCCTTTGAGTTCTTTGGCGGCATCCCGAAGATTCTGGTCCCGGACAATCTGAAAAGCGGCGTCACCCATCCGTGCCGCTACGAGCCCGATCTGAATCCCACCTACCTGGATCTGGCCCGGCACTACGGCACCACAGTTATCCCTGCAAGGCCGGGCAAGCCAAAAGACAAGGCCAAGGTGGAAAGTGCGGTGCTCATTGTCGAGCGCTGGATACTGGCGGCATTAAGAAACCAGCGCTTCTTCTCGCTGGCGGAGCTCAACGGGGCCATTGCCGAAAAACTGGTAAGCTTCAATCAGCGGCCGCTGCAGAAGATGAAGGTCTCCCGCAGGCACCTGTTTGACACCGTTGATAAACCGGCCCTGAATCCCTTGCCGACATACCGCTACGAGTTTGCCCAGTGGAAAAAAGCCACCGTGAACATCGATTATCATATCGAGGTGGACGGTCACTATTACAGCGTTCCCCACCAGCTTAGAGGCAAAAAACTCGATGTGAGCCTAACCGCCACCACCGTTGCGGTCTTTTTCAAGAACCGGCGCGTTGCCAGCCACCAGAGAAGCCACCGCCGCTGCGGTCATACCACCGTGGCCGAGCACATGCCCAAGGCCCACCAAAAGCACCTGCAGTGGACCCCGTCACGGAGCATCAACTGGGCCGGTAAAACAGGCCCCTATACCCAGCATCTGGTCACCGAGATCATGCAGCGAAGGCCTCATCCCGAGCAGGGCTTCAGGGCCTGTCTGGGGGTGATGCGGCTGGCCAAGCGATACAGCCCTCAGCGGCTTGAAAATGCCTGTGCGCGGGCGGTTTCCATCGGGGCCTATTCGTACAGAAGCGTCGAGTCCATCCTGAATAAAGAACTCGATCGGCAACCCCTGCAGCCCTCGGGTGAAGCGGCCAGCGTCTCCCATCAAAATATCAGGGGACAACACTATTATCACCAGAAGGAGGAAGAGCTGTGCTGACTCAACACACCCTGGACAAGCTGCATGATATGAAACTGACAGCCATGGCCGAAGCCTTCACTCAGCAGCTGGCGCAACCGGATCTCAATGATCTGAGCTTTGAGGACCGGTTCGCCATGCTGGTGGATCGGCAGTGGGGCTTCAAAGAAGACCGCCGCATAAACCGCCTGCTTCAGACCGCACGGCTCAGGGACAGCGCCTGCATCGAAAACATCGACTTTAGAGCACCCCGCAGCCTCGACAAATCATTGGTCTTGAGACTGGCCGATACCGACTGGATCAAGAAAGCCCAGAATGTGATCATCCTGGGTGCCACCGGCGTGGGCAAAACCTATCTGGCCTGCGCCATTGCAAACAGCGCCTGTCGCGGCGGCTATCCGGCCATGTATAAGCGGGCTCCGCGACTCTTTCAGGAGATCGCCATTGCCAGGGCGGACGGTTCATACCCCAGACTGATGAACAAGCTAGCCAAGATCAAAGTGCTGATCATCGATGATTTTTGCATCGCTCCCATGAGTGACCCTGAGCGACGTGATCTGCTCGAGGTGCTCGAAGACCGGCAGTCGATCTCTTCCACGATCATTGCCACCCAACTGCCGATCGAAAACTGGATTGAGCACATCGGGGACCCGACACTGGCCGATGCCATTTTGGACCGGCTGGTTCACAACTCCCACAAAATTATTTTGAAAGGAGAATCTATGAGAAAAGTCTATTCGTCCTTGACGAAATCAAACAACTCTGGAAGACAGTAAAAAGGCAGCGTCGCTTCGCTCCGAAAAAGTGGACAGTTTGCAGCGGAACAACTGGTCACATTAAAACGGAACGGGTGGTCAGTTTCCTCCGGAATCGGTGGTCACTTTGAACGGAATACGCAGCTGGGAAGCACGCAAATACCTGGCTCCCCCTGTCGGGTTGTCTTTTGACGGGTTGCGGTTATGGAGAATAACATCCCCCACCGGCGCGCCATCAAATATAAC
>JBAPSB010000331.1:0-22620 GCA_049281435.1 Desulfobacterales bacterium | reverse complement strand
CGCGCGACATCTGGAAAAAGTTGAGGGAAAGCTCCGAGGACGGGGTGCCGGGATAGGTGCTGGCGAAAGCGACGCCGGCCTCGATCGCGCCCCGGGCAATGGCCTCGTTGCCGAGGAGCAGCATTTTCTCGCCGGGATTGTCGGTCAGTAGCTTGTGCATGGCAGGTACCTGAAAAACGGTTTTAAGTTTTAGGTTTTAGGTACTAAGTTCAACCTCAGGGCACCATTATGGGGCGCTGATGAATCTTGCGGGCATGAACCATTTCGAAAACCGTGTTGATCTCGGCCAGGGGAAAGGTCTTGGCAAACGGGCCGATCCGGACCTTGCCCGCCAGCACCAGGTCGAGCACCGGCTTATAGTATTGCGGCTGGCAGCCCCAGTTGCCGCGCGTGGTGGCGTGAAAGGCCATCAGGTTCGAGAGCCGGATGTCGACCGTATCCATCGTAAAACCGACCACGGCCAGCGAGGCCCCGTAGGTCAGCAGGCCGAAGGCCGTTTTCTGCCCGGCCGCGGTTCCCGAGGTCTCGAAGATCTTCCATTCGGTCCGCCGCCGGCCCTGCTCCTTGACGAAATCGGATACCGCCTTGCGCAGGTCCTTGAACGGCAGTTCACGCGCGTTGAAGGTGCGGTCGACATACGGTGCGAGGGCCTCGAGCTTGGCCGCATCGACATCGATCGCCACCACGGCGGCCCCGAAGCTCTTGGCGATCTGGGCGCCGAACCCGCCCACGCCGCCTACGCCGACGAAAATGGCCGTGTCCTCGGCCGCCAGCTGCGATTCGATCACCGCCTGGTAGGGCGTGGTGACCGCATCGGCGATAACCGACAATTCGGCCAGCGACACGCCGGAGCGGCCCTCGGGACTGCCGCCGGCATTTAGCGGCACCTCGCAGAGCTGGTTCGCCGGAACGATGATGTGGGAGGCGAAGCCGCCCTGGATGTCGTTGCCGGGCATTTTCTGGGTGGCGCAGATGTTTCCCAAGCCGCGCTTACAGACGTCACAGGTACCGCAGGGCATCACGGCCGGCACGATGACGGCCTTGGCAGCCCAGCGCTCGGCGCCCTTGCCGCAGGCTTCCACCATCCCGCTGATTTCGTGCCCCAGGGTCAGGGGCAGGGGGGATTTGGTCCGCACGCCGTCGTAGTAAAACCCGAGATCGGTGTGGCAGACGCCGCAGCCGACCACGCGCAGCAGAACTTCTCCCGCGCCCGGTTGCGGCAGCGGGCTTTCGACCCGCTCGAGCGGTTTCTGAGGAGCGACCATTTGCCAGGATGTCATCGACATGCTTCATTCTCCTTTGTATTCCGGTTTTTTCCGCCCCATCGCGGTCAGCCCTTCGAGGGCGTCGGCGGTCGAGAATATTTCCTGCAAGCGCCCCAACTCGATTTCAACGGCTTCGCTGATCGGTTTATCGACCTGCCGGTCGATAATCTCGTTTGCGATTTTAAGCGCCAGGGGCGCCTTGTATCCGATGAACTTGACCGTTTTGACGGCCAGGGCCTCCTCGACGCCTTCTGGGGGCTTTCCGGCCAGCAGCCGGGCCACGTTGGCGCCGGAGCCCATCGCGGTTAGGTACTTGAATTTTTCAGGGATTTCGCGCCGGCGGTACTTGTCCGGCAGGCCCTCGGCCACCAGTTTTCTGATGGCCGCATCGACCTCGGCCGGAGCGACCAGACGATTGACGATTCCCAGGGCATGGGCATCCGCGGCACTGATCGCGGCGCCGGTGAAGACATAATATTTGGATAGGTCGGGGCCCACCTGGCGCGCCAGGCGCAGCATGCCGCCCAGACCGGGAAAAATGCCGATCCCGGTTTCCGGAAACCCCAGGGACCCGGCCGGCGTGGCGACGATCGCCTGGCAGGCCAGCGCCAGTTCGCTGCCGCCGCCGAGCGAAAGCCCGTCCAGCAGGGCGATGGTCGGTTTGGGTGAATTTTCGATGCCAAGCAGCAGTTCGTGGCCCTTGCGGGTGAAGGCCACGATGTCGGCGATCCGGCCGGCTTTGATTTTGCTGACGAAGTAGCGGATGTCGGCGCCGGCCACAAAGGCCTTGCCGGCCCCCTGAAAGACGATCGCCTTGACGGCCGGGTCCTTTTCGGCCGCGGCGAAGCGGGCTGCCAACTGGGCCACCACGGCTTCGTTCAAGGCGTTCATGGCCTCCGGGCGGTTGATGGTGATGATGGCGATGCCGTCCTTGACAGCCAGATCGACGACGGTGAACTCGAACGGTTTTCCGGCGGCCTTCTGGCGGGTGAGGATTTCGGGTATGCGGAAATCCGGGTATTTATCGGCCACGGCCGCCACGGCCGCCCAGGTTTTGTCGATGCCGATCTTGTTCATGATTTCGAAAGGACCCATGATCCATCGCAATCCGATCTTGGCCCCGCGATCGGTGTCCTCGATCGTGGCCACCCCTTCATCGACCAGGGCGGCGGCCACCCCGAGGCAGACACCGTAGAAGCGGTCGATCACGGGCTGGAGTTTCGATTCATCGACCGCGCCGGCGAGATTCCAGCTCTGGCCTTTTTCTTTCTGCGACTTGAGGATCTGGCAGGGGGCATAAAAGGGTCCCAGTTCATTGCCCAGGGTGGTGGCGGCGTGCACCGCGATCGGGATCCCGGTAACGTTCATCAGCTCGAAGGGGCCCATTCCGATTTTAAAGGCCCGCTTGGCGGCCTCCTCGATGGTCGGGATGTCGGCCAGTTTTTCTTCCAGCATGCGGGCGGCTTCGTTCAGGAAGGGTACGAAGAAGCGGTTGACGGCAAAACCGGGCGCATCCTTGACCACGATGGCGGTTTTGCCGTGCAGCTTGGCCGCCAGCAGCGATTTCTCGATCGTTTCCGGGCTGGTCGTATCGTGGGGAATGACTTCCAGCAGACGGTTCTTGGCCGGATGGTAGAAATAGTGCAGGCCGATGAAGCGGTCGGGCCGATCGGTCTGCGCGGCGAACTCGCGCACGTAGAAACTCGAGGTGTTGGTGGCCAGGATGGTTTTCGGCGCGCAGAGCCGGTCCAATTTCTTGAAGAGGTCGGACTTGACGGCCTTGTCCTCGAAGACCGCTTCGATGACCAGATCGGCGTCGGCCACCGCGCCGGTGTCGGTCGTGCCCGTGATCCGGGCGGCGATCTGCTCGGCTTGTTCGGGGGAAAACAGCCTGCGCTCCACACCCTCTTGCAACGTCTTGCGGATATTGCTCAAGCCACGCTGGACGAATTCGTCTTTCATGTCCACCATGACGACGTCGATCCCCTCCTGGGCGATTTTCTGGACAATGCCGCTGCCCATGTTACCGGCACCGATCACGCCGATTTTACTGATCTGAGACATGTGACCTCCAAATTTAAACGGCTAAAGGCTAAAGGCAAAAGGTTAAAGGCAAAAGGCAAATGGCAAAAGGTTAAAGGCTAACGGCATTAGTTCGTCGGTTTGCATTACAATTGTTAACTTCGGGCACAGTTTCCTTCCGCCGTTTGCCGTGTGCCATCCGCCTTTCGCCATTTTATTTATTCTTCCACTGCGGCCGGCGTTTTTCCTCGAAGCTGCGGATGCCTTCCTGTGTGTCCCGGGTCTTCATCAGCACGTTGAGGAAAAGGTCGCTGACCCCGTCGAGGGCCGCCCTGAAGTCGAGGCCGAGGTGTTTTTTGACGGCGCGTTTGTTGAGGCGGATGATCAGCGGGCTGTTGGTCCTGATCTCACCGGTGATCTGGTCGAGAGTGGCGGTCAGCTGGTCGTCTTCGGTCAGATATCCGATCATGCCCATCTGCCAGGCTTCCTCGGCGCTGTAGCGCCGGCCGGTCGTGCAGACTTCGATGGCCCGGGCCGGTCCGATGAGCTGCGGCAGGCGGATGGTGGCATAGGGCGGGAAGAAGCCCAGCTTGATCTCGGGCTGACCGAAGCTGGCGGATTTGGCCGCCACGACGATATCGCAGGCGATGGCCACTTCCATGCCGCCGCCCAGGCAGGCGCCGTGCACCCCGGCGATCACGGGCACTTCCAATTTTTCGATGCGCTCGAAGATGCCGTTGAAGACCGCGATCATCTCGGATACCATGTCCGGCTTGTGGTCGGCCACCTCCACGCCCGCACACCAGCTTGGCCCTTCGCCGAGAATGACCGCACATTTCAGTTCGGCGTCGGTGCGCAGCATATCGAGTTCGGCGTTGAGTTCGGTCATCATCTCGATGTTGAGGACATTGTGTTTGGGACGGGCGAGCGTGATGCGGGCGATGCCGTCGGATTTTTTAACCTTGAGATGCGTGTAGGCCGTCATGAGTCACCCTTCCTTTTTTTAGCGTTCCTGCGGGTCACGCTTTCTTGAAGACATAGTTCAGCTGGCCGTTGGGCAGCGTGTTGACGGTCGTGACCATTTCCATGCCGACCTCGAGTTCCTCTTCGGGCAGCTCGGCGGCAATCCGGCCGAAAACCTTGACGTCGCCGTAATCGAGCAGCGCGATGCAGTAGGGCACGTCGTCCTGAAATCCGACCGGCGCAAATCCGAGACGGCTGTAAGTGACCAGCCGGCCGCGGCCGGCGACATCGAACCACTGCATGTGGCTGGTCAGGCACGCGTTGCAGTCCGCGCGCGGCGGGAAGAAGGCCCGGCCGCAATCCTTGCAGCGGGTTCCGGTGACGCGGCCGTCTTCCAGGTGATCGATGAAATCGTTGATCTTGCTGATGCCGGTGAAACTGACCGTGCCGAATTTCTTGAAACGGTCGTCCACTTCTTTGATGGTGCTCATGAGTCCCTCCCGAGGATGGTGACGTTGCCGTAGAGGCCCACCCCGCCGATGTTGTGAACCAGCCCGACGGCCGGATCCTTGACCTGGATATCACCGGCCTCGCCCCTGAGCTGCAGGACGATGGTCCGGATCTGCGAGCCGCCGGTGGCGCCGATTGGATGCCCCTTGGACAACAGCCCGCCATCCACGTTGACCGGTATGTGGCCCTCCTTGTGGGTGGCCTTGGCGCGAATCAGCTCCGGCCCCCGGCCGGGTTCGGCAAAGCCCAGGTCTTCGTAAGCCATCAATTCGGCGATTGTAAAACAGTCGTGAACCTCCGCCACATCGATGTCCTTGGGGGTGACCCCCGCCATGGCGTAAGCCTGCCGGGCGGCTTCGCGGGCGGCAGCGAGCCCGGTGAAAAGGTCCCGACCGGCCAGGTTGACGCTGGTTGTCGCCGCGCCGGTGCCGAGAATCCAGACCGGTTTGCGGCTGAAGGCTTTCGCTTTTTCCTCGTTGGCCACGATAATGCACGAGCTGCCGTCGGCATTGGCGCAGCAGTCGCCGACCCGCAGCGGGCTGGCGACCGGCCCGGACATGCGGTTTTCCGGATCGGCGAACATCTCGAAGGTCACCGGCTTGCGGTAGACGGCGCGGTCGTTGAGCTGACCGTAGGTGGCGGCCTTGACCCGGATCAGGGCCAGATCGTCGGGGGAGGTGCCGTAGGCGGCCATGTGGGCGCGGGCGTACATGGCGTAGTAGGCCGGCATCATGGTGCCGAACGGGCTTTCCCACTGGATGTCGGCCCCACGGCCCATCCGTTCCTGGGACTCAGAGGAGGAAATCTCGGACATTTTCTGAAAACCGAGCACGGCGACCACGCTGTGCAGGCCGGAGGCGACCAGCGAATACGCCAGCCGCAGCCCGGTGCTGCTCGATGAGCAGAGGCTCTCGACATAAAAGGTCGGCTGCGGGTTGAGGCCCAGGTATTCCGCCAGCACTCCGGCCGGTGAGCGTTGCTTGTCGTATTCGGGTGCCGAACAGACCACCGAGGCCTCGATGTCGGCCGCGGTGACGCCGGCATCGACGACGGCTTCCCTGAAGCCCTCGAACATCAGTTCCCGGATCGATCCCGGATACTGCCGGACGAATTTGCTCTGCCCGACACCGATAATGGCTACTTTTTTCATGGCTGACGAAGTCCTTAATGTGGAAAGGTTCAACAAAAGGTTCAAGGTAGAAGGTTAAAGGTAAAAGGTAAAAGGCAAAAGGCTAACGGTAAATGGCAAAAGGTTAAAGGTGTAAGGCAAAAGGCATAAGGTAAAAGGTTAAAAGCGAAGGGTTAAGGGTAAAAGGTTTAGGGTCAACGGTTTAAGGTTCAGGGGTTTGATTCAAAATCAATGCGAAAAAATAAAATTAAATCATATATTTGAATATCAAATGTTCCAAAAAGGTTTAACCCGTAACTCGTAACCCGTAACCCGAAACCTTAAACCCTATACCCGCCTTATATATACTGCCCCCCATCGACCTTGATCACGCCGCCGGTGATGTGCCGGGCCTTGTCCGAGGCCAGGAAGGACACGACATACGCCAGGTCCTCGGGTTGGCCCACGCGTTTGAGCACGATTTCGGCCATCGCCAGGTCGATGATCTTCTCACGCGCCTCGGACTCCTTGAGCATGGCGGTTTCAATCAGGCCGGGCGCTACGGCGTTGACGTTGACCCCGAAGGCCCCCAGTTCCTTGGCCAGGGCCTTGGTCAGGCCGATGATGCCGGCCTTCGAGGCGGAATAGTTCATCTGGCCGAATTTGCCGCGCAGGCCGTTGATGGAAGTGATGTTGATGATCTTGCCGTATTTCTGCTCTTTGAAAAGCGGCGCGGCGTGGCGGATAAAGTTAAAGTATCCTTTCAGGTTGACCTCGATGACGCGGTCCCACTGTTCCTCAGACATTTTCCAGGACACCCCGTCCCAGTTCATGCCGGCGTTGTTGACCAGGATCTGGAGGCTGCCGAACTCCTCGAGGGCCGCCTTGACCGTGGCGGCGGCATCCTCGAAGGAGGCGATGTCGCACCGGACCGCCAAGGCCTTGCGGCCCAATGCTTTGATTTCATTAGCGTATTTTTGGGCCTCATCTTCGTGTTTGCGGTAGGTGAGGCACACATTGGCCCCTTCACGGGCCAGGTCCAGGGCAATGGCCGCTCCGATTCCCTGGGACCCCCCGGTAACGATCGCATTTTTTCCTTCGAGCAGCATAATTTTCTCCTGCTTGTTCAGCTTTGCGGTTTGCCGAGCACGGCCGCCATGAAGTCGAGATCGAAGGCGTCGCTGCGGGCCATTCGTCGGCGGAATTCGATAAAATCGATGGTGTCCCGTCCGGTGATCTTCTTGGTGTTGAAGGCGTTGAACCCTAGATAGGCCTCGGCGTTCATGTTGGCCGCCAGCCAGTGGCGGTTGATGACCTTGGCCTGGTCCCAGAAGAATTTCTTTTTCAGGCGGATGCCCTCGACGCTCTTGATCAGGCAGCCGGGAAAAAGGTTGGTGTACGTCCACAGGATTTTGTCGACCTCGGCATCCAGCCGCGCGAAGTCGGTGGAGGCGTTTTTGACGATCTCGCGGGCCTTGCGGGCCTCTTCACCGGGCTTGAATTCCCCGTAAATGATCTCGCCGTCCGCCACATAGGTGTCGGTGGTCACGGCCGGGTTGCGAAGCCAGCCGTCGCCCTGCCGGATGACCGGCACGCACTTTGAAATCAAACCGATACGCTGCATCTTGTAGGCGCTCCACATTTCGCAGGAAACGCAGTTCCACATGGCCAGCTCCATGGGCAGCATCCAGGGCAGAAAATCGCTGCTGCCGCCGTCCGGGGCCGAGCCGTGCCGCGGGCCCGCCTGGCCGAAAATCGCGAGGTCGCTGGACAGGGTGGTGTCGCAGGCCATGCCGATCTCCTGGCCGCCGGCCACGCGCATGCCGTTGACCCGGCAGATGGTCGGTTTCTTGCAGCCCAGGATGCCGTCGACCATGGCGTTGAAAAGGTCCATGTAGGCGCCGTATTCATTGGGGCGCCCGGAATAGTATTCGGCATATTCCTTGGTGTTGCCACCGGTGCAGAAAGCCTTGTCGCCGACGGCCGTGAAGATGGCGGCGACAACCGCATGATCGGCCGAGGCGCGCTGAAAACCGGCAATGACCCCCTTGACCATTTCAGTGGTGTATGAATTGTACTGTCCGGGGTTGTTCAGGGTGATCCAGGCGGAGTAGAGGCCCTCGACCGGTTGGCCCTGGGGGTCACGAATCGGTTTTTTTTCAAAAAGGACGCCGGGCGCCTCTTTCGAAAAGTGTTCGTCGCCCCATAAAAAATGGTCTTTGCTGCCGGACTCCCGCGGTAACCAGTTCAGATCGGCCATCAGGCATCTCCTTTTGTGCTGTTCGTTAACAGTCGAATGCGCTGCCTTAATTTTCTAAACAGGATTCAGTCGATAACAAATCGTTACTTTATAGCTATTTATTAGCTACGCTCCCATCAAGTCAAGAAAAAAATGTGTCCGACCTTCAGGACCGCCGCGATATGTGTTTCGGCGCCTGGTCGGGCGACGGAAGTTGGCTTTGAATGGCGGCGGTTTTGCGGTCTTGACAGGTGATCGCGGCCCTTGTAGATTAAAAGGTTAAGGGTTCATAGGTTCAGGATTCGAGGGTTCACAGGTTTAAAGGGTCAAAGACCCGGAGGTTCGAAGGTCTGAGTTCGATTTTAACGGTTCGCTCGGCAATCATGATCGATCATTTGAACCGTGAACCCGGAACTATCGACCCCCGAACCATGAACAAGGAGGGTTATCCGGTGCGGTATCCGAAAGAGGTCATGCTCAAAGATAAAACCGAGGCGATCATCCGTCCGCTTGAAGTTCAGGACGAGCCGAAATTGCGGGAATTGTACGCCGCCTTGCCCGAAAAAAACCGCTGGTTCATGCGCCACGACGTGATGAATCCGGATGTCGTTCACCGCATGATCGCCTCCAGCGGCAAGGGCAACGTCATATCCATGGTGGCGCTGGTCGGCGAGCGAATCGTGGCGCATGCCAGCCTGTTGATGCGCGGCTATGGCTGCACCCGGCACGTCGGCCGGTTGAGGATCGCGGTTGCGCCCGAGTTCCGGCACAAGCGCCTGGGGACCTGGATTCTGCTCGATCTCATTCAATTGGGCATGGACCAGGGCCTGGACGACATCCGGGCCGATTTTGTGGTCGGCATCGAAGATGCGGCGATCGAGTCCGCCCGCAAACTCGATTTTTTCAAGGTGGCGGTGCTGCCCGAGTATGTCAAGAGCCCGCGCGGGACCCGCTTCGACCTGCAGATCATGATCAAACGGCTGCACCGCACCTGGGGCGATTTTTAGCGAGTGTCCATCCATAAATGGTCTTTTTCCCGCTGGGCGGCCGGTCGTAGCGGGTTTGCCCAGCGAACAACTCCACATTTATGAATTGGACACTGAGAAGTGCCTAAAAAAGATCGCGAATGGGCACTATCGAGAGCCTATGGTAGATCCACGGCAAGAAGAGCGTCAGTTTACCGCGCCCCCGGGGACCGCGATCATCCGGTCCTTTTGCAGCGCCGAAGAAATTCGGCTGACCACATTGAGCCCCCAGTTCAGCAGCTACGCCCAATTCCGGTCTCTTTACACCCGGCGCCAGAGTCTGGAAGACATTGCCGGCCAACCCGATGCCAACGTCACCCTGGCCCTGGCGGACGGCAACCTGATCGTCGGCTTCGGGGTCCTGGCCTATCCGGAAGCCGGCGAGCGCTGGGCCGAACTCGGGCCGCGGGTCATGATGGAGGTCAAGGCGATCGAGAGCTGCCGCGACTGGCGCTCCGGCGGCCTGGCCAAAAGCATCCTTTCGATGCTGCTGCACCATCCGAGCGTGGAGGACAAGATCGTTTACATGGTCGGCTATTCCTGGA
This sequence comes from Desulfobacterales bacterium, assembly GCA_049281435.1. Taxonomy (GTDB): domain Bacteria; phylum Desulfobacterota; class Desulfobacteria; order Desulfobacterales; family SG8-13; genus JARFQH01. The sequence goes on along the minus strand of JBAPSB010000331.1, from coordinate 12,943 downwards.
CCTGGGACCTGGACGGCACGAAAAAAACGGCCCAGCAATACAGCCGCATGCTGATCAGGCTCTTCGAACCGTTCGGTTTCGTGGAACTTCAGACCAACGAGCCGAACATCTGCCTCAGGCCGGAAAACGTCTTCATGGGCAGAATCGGCCGGAACGTTTCCGTCCAGGTGCAAAACGATTTCAAATGGCTGCGCTTCGGCATGCGTCCCTGAATGTTCATCCTTAAATGGTCTTTTTTCCGCTGGACACGATATGCTTCCGATCCAGAAATGTGCAATTTTTCAGTAGGGGCGCACCTGTGTGTGTGCCCCTCATGTGGGAAGCGTCCGAGGTATTTGTGCCTGTTAAAGGGCAGACACAAAGGTCTGCCCCAACGGTTATTATCGTGTGATAATGTTGTTGAAACGATTGGGTGTTTTGTCACTTCTTTGGTCACGCATAGACGTGATTGACGCCGAAATTGCGGAAAAGGGCCATTTATGGACGGAAACTGATTAAGGTGACGCGATCAGGTCCCTTATCAACGCTGCCAGCTTGCGGCTGTCGTGACGCACGATGCCGGCCGTGTCTTCCAGCAAATCGAGCGCATGAACCGTGCGCTCGTCCCACCAACCGTCCCAGTTGTCGAGTTCGACAAACTCCGCCTTCTGCTCGTGGTAGCGCTGCAGCAGTTTCGCATCGGGTTTGCGGCTGTTGTAGATGATGCCGTCCAGCGGCATGTCAATGGCCTCCTCGAGGGTGTTGACGAAATCGCGCCCCGTAAACTGATGGGTTTCACCGAATTTGGTCATGATGTTGAGGACAAAGAAAACCGGTGCCCTGGTTTTCTGCAGGCCTTCCTTGACCCCTTTCACGATCAGGCTTGGAACGATACTGGTGAATAGATCGCCGGGGCCGATCACGATCATGTCGGCCTGCCGGATCGCCTTCAGCACGGGCGGATAAACGCTGATGGTGTCGCTGTGGTGCGGAACCAGGAAGACGTCGCGGATTTTTTCACGCTGGGTGCCGCGCGGCATGTCGATGGCGGTTTCACCGTAGATGCGGGTGCCGTCGGTCAGCTCCGCCACCAGGGTCGCCTTGTCGATGGTGACCGGCAGGATGTGGCCGCGGACATCCAGGATTTCGGCCAGGGCGTGGATGCCGGAAGGGAAGCTGCCCGTGTAGCGCGAGAGCATCGTGATCAACATGTTGCCGGCGTTGTGGCCGGCCAGGCGCCGGTCGGCGGTGAAACGTTTCAGGAAGATGGTGCGCGCGATGTCGCGGTGAGGGGAAAGGGCCAGGATGCACTTCAGGGCATCACCCGGCGGAAGAATGCCCAGTTCGTCCCGCAGGCGGCCTGTGCTGCCGCCGCTGTCCACCATGGAGACGACCGCGGTGATCTCGAGCGATTCAAGGTCTCTGAGGCCGGCCAGCAACGCATATTGACCGCTGCCGCCGCCGATCGTCACGATTTTATGCATCGTGGAAACCGCTTGCAAGATTGAAACTTGAAACTGGAAACTTGAAACTCAAAGCCATCAACTTGGGGTACGGCTTCGAAATTTCCCTTTAAAACCCGCACTGCACTCCCCCTTTTTTTAAGAGGAATGGGGGTCCGTCCGGTAGCTGGAAATCGCTTGCGCCAGTCGGACGGCAACCGCCGACGACTTTCTGTCAGGCCGGCTTCGGCCGATATTTAAAGTAAAACTTTAAGATTCAGGGGTTTTTCAGTCCACGCCCAGTTCCGCTTTCAACCACTTCTTCAGGTCGCCTTCGATGGCATATACGCCTTTCAATTCGCAGACCGGTTTCTGGAACTGGTCCGGCAAATCGAATTTGGCCAACTCGATGGCCTCGTCTGAATTCCGGCGGATTAAATAGATGTGGTAGGGCTTGGACCAGCAGTTGACGACGAAATAGTGAGTGAAATCGCCTTTCGATCGAATGACGTAGCCGTCACCACGAGCCCAGTTGTTGCCCCATTCGAGGTAAAGCCGGACGGCTTCTTCCGGCGTCATGTCCCAGTTGATTTCGTCGATCAGGTCACGATCTTTTTTGAGTTCTTCAAGGGTCAGCATGGCAATCTCCCGTGGCGGCTAAAGGAATCTAAGAGTTTAAAGAAAGGTTTTGCCCAAACCGGCAGGGCCGAATCATGGGATGTTGCCGCCGAAAAGTCAAGCCTCTATCGATGGTCAGCGCGGCGGAAAAGGTCGGGTGGTGGGAAATGCTTTGAAAAAAACGGGTTGATTGTGGGGGCGGATTTTACTATTGGAAGAATGCAAGAAAAGAACCAGACCGCAGCGGCAAGGAATCGTACATGCGCAAAATTGCAGTGGCTATGGCCAAGGGCGGCGTCGGCAAAACGACCACCGCCGTCAATCTGGCCTTCGGACTCGCCCGCGAAGGTTTCAGGGTCCTGCTGGTTGACGGCGACACCCAGGGGCAGGCGGCCAAGTTTTTAGGCGTCAGCCCGCGGTTCGGGCTGTACGAGTTTATTACCGGCTGCGATGAAACCGGGCAAGCCGTCTCCAAAAAAGAAACGCTGTGCCCCTGTCGCAAGAATCTGTGGCTGCTCGGCGGCGGCATCAAACTGGTGGAATTGAAACACTGGCTCGGCGAGCAGCCGCGCACGGTGCGCCAGGGGGTGCTGGCGAACGCCCTGGTGCCCAAGGACGGCAGCCTGGACTACCTTATTTTCGACTGTTCTCCGGGTTGGGACGTTTTGAGCGTCAACATCCTGATGGCGGTATCGGAGGTGCTCTGCCCGGTTGCGCTTCAAGGCCCCGCCCTGGAAGGGCTGAAGACTTTTTTCGGCTACCTGATGTCCGCCCAGCGGTCGAACCTGGAGCTGCAGCTGAAATACATTCTACCGACCATGTTCGATCAGCGCACCCGCCACAGTTTCGACATCCTGCGCCAGCTCCGGCGGCTGTTCCACAAGCAGATCTGCGATCCGATCCGGTACAACGTGCGGTTGTCGGAGGCGGCGGTCAAGGGCCGGACGATTTTTGAATACCGCCCCAGCGCGGGCAGTGCCGAAGACTATGGCAAACTGCTATGGAGGGTCCACAACGATGGCCAGAAAGACCAGAAAATCGCCTGAATTTTTTGAGGAAAACCCCTTCGATCCCGTCGATGCCGCCATCGGAGATACCCAAAAACCGCGATCGACCGACCCCAGGGGCGCCGCGCCGGAAAAGCGCAAGGCCGGCTTTTATCTTTCGGCCAGAATTTTGGAGCGGTTCAACCGTAATTTTTACGAATTGAAACTGCAGGGGCGGCCGGTCGAAAACAAGTCGGCGCTGCTCGAAGCGGTGATCGACTTTGCCCTCGACGACATCGAGCGCGCCGGTGAGAGCCTGATTTTAAAACGCCTACAATCGAGTGCCCTTTAACACGGCTTTCGATGAAAAGCCTTTAGTTGAGCTATTGTCCATCCATAAGCGATGGATTTTTCCCATGGGGTGGATGCGTTTCTCATCGGTTTGCCAAATAACCAGATTTTAATAAGGAGGAAAGACGAAATGGAAATCAAGAAGGTCCTGCTTTCGGAAGACGAGATGCCGAGACAGTGGTACAATATCCTGGCGGACATCAAGATGAACCCGCCGCTCGGCCCGGACGGCCAGCCGATCGGCCCGGAGCAGCTTGCGCCGGTTTTTCCCATGAACCTGATCGAGCAGGAGGTCAGCACCGAGCGCTGGATCGACATCCCCGAAGAGGTGCTCGGCGTCTACCGCATCTGGCGCCCGTCGCCGCTGGTGCGTGCCTATGCCCTGGAAAAGGCCCTGGATACGCCGGCACGCATCTATTTTAAAAACGAAGGCGTCAGTCCGCCCGGCAGCCACAAGCCCAATACCGCCGTTCCCCAAGCTTACTACAACAAGGTCTTTGGCATCAAACGCCTGACCACCGAAACCGGTGCCGGCCAATGGGGCAGCGCTCTGGCCTTTGCCTGTTCCCAGTTCGGCCTGGGCTGCAAGGTGTTCATGGTCCGCGTCAGCTTCGACCAGAAACCCTACCGCAAATCGATGATGACCGCCTGGGGGGCTGACTGTCTGGCCAGTCCCAGCAGCACCACCAAGGCCGGCCGCGACATCCTTGAAAAAAACCCGGACACGCCGGGCAGCCTGGGCATGGCGATCAGCGAAGCGATCGAGGCGGCGGTCGGCGACACCTCCGGCCAGACAAGGTATTCCCTGGGCAGCGTCCTGAACCACGTGATGCTCCATCAAACCATCATCGGCCTGGAAGCTAAAAAGCAGCTCGAAAAGATCGGCGAGTATCCGGACATCATCATCGGCTGTGCGGGCGGCGGCAGCAATTTCGCCGGCATTTCCTATCCCTTCGTCTGTGATAAATTAAACGGCAGGGACATCGCCATCTACCCGGTCGAGCCGGCCGCCTGTCCGACGTTGACGCGCGCGCCCTTCGCCTACGACCATGGCGACGTTGCCGGCTACACGCCCCTGCTGCCCATGCACAGCCTGGGACACACCTTCGTGCCGGCGCCCATTCACGCCGGCGGTTTGCGCTATCACGGCATGGCCCCCACCGTCAGTCAGCTGGTTGATGAAGGGCTTTTGGAACCCAAGTCGGTCGAACAATTGGCCGCCTTCGAAGCCGGCGTCCTGTTCGCCCGTACCGAAGGCCTCATTCCCGCGCCGGAAACCAATCACGCCCTGGCCGGCGTGGTCGATGAAGCCAGAAAAGCTCGGGAAGAGGGCCGGGAAAAAGTGATCCTGTTCAACTGGAGCGGACACGGGTTGATCGATTTGGGGTCGTATGACAAATATTTTGCGGGGGAGCTTCAGGACCTGGTCCTCAGCGATGCGGAAAAAGATAAATATACCGATATCCTGGCCCAATACCCCAAGCCGCAACACCTCAAGAGCCGTTAGAACACCCGCCGGGACAAGCGATGCGACATGAATGAGGTCGAAAAACAACTCGTGCGCCGGTGCCCCCGCCTGGGGGGCCCGGTCGCCTTTTTTTACTGCACGTCCTGCGAGCAGGAAAGGCGGCCCTGCTCCAACATCATCGACTTCTGGTGGGAAATCTTCGATGTCCGGCGGTATTTGGAGGACACCCTGGAGCCTGCACAGTTCGAGCGCCTCGCCTGCGTCAGGCCGGCGGCCAAGGTCAGCCAGCTCGTCGGCATCGTCGCCCAATCGAAAAAGCGCCTTGAATCTCAATAAAACAGACCGCGAACGAAGCGGTCCGGATGCGGCTGTTTCAGGGTAGATTCAGCAGGTCCGCGCCGGATAGTTCTGCGGCACGGGTGCATTGCGGGCAGAGGCCTTCGAAGACCAGGCGGTGGCCGAAGATGGTGTAGACGGTGGTGCCGTAAAGTTCATCCTCGATTTGTTTTAGCGGGGCTACCGGGGCGTTGTCCACGCGTCCGCATCGAAGGCAGCGGATGTGGTAGTGCCGTTTCGGATTCCAGTCGAACCGTTTAATGTCGCCGCCGAGTTCGAGCTTCTGGATTTCACCCAGTTCGGACAAGATATCCAGGTTGCGATAGACCGTTCCAAGACTGATGCGGGGCAGTTGTTTGCGGACCATCTCGTAAACTTCGTCGGCGCTGGGGTGAGCCTTGGCCAGGCGAATTTCTTCAAGGATCACTTCACGCTGGCGTGTCATGCGATAGCGGCCGTTTTTGTCCGCGCTTTTTTTCCCGCTGGTCTCGCGCCCGGCGTCCGAACCTTTCTTCGCTTTCATATGGATACCCGGTAGCGGATCAAAATGCGGCTGAACCCCTATTGTCCAGAATCGGTTGTTTGGTGCCCATATTTATAACAACCTGTGCCGGTTGCGTCAAGATTCGAGTTCCGGGCACTCCGGCCATGGCCGGCCGGGGTGCCGTCTAAAACAACATTTGACAAACGGACGTGATTTGCTATAAAATATCAACCATTTATGAGGATGTCCCTCCTGAAGTGCCATCACGCTTATTCTGAGTAATACCCGCACCTTGAACCTCAGCGAAAGGGCCGAGCCCGATGACCTGTGCCGTCTGCGACAACACCCAGAGAATTCGTTTCGAAAAACCGGATCTTGTGGAAATGACCAAGAATTATACAGTTGTGGACCTTCATTTCCACAGCCGTCATTCCGATGGGTCCAATTCAATCGAGGAGATCGCACGCTATGCCCGCGAGCTGAACATCGGCATTGCCATCACCGATCACAACGCCATCGACGGCGCGGTTGAAATCGATGCCTACAAGGATGTTCTCAGCATTCCCGGCATCGAGGTCACCTCATTGGAAGGGGCGCATATCATTGTCTATTTTTATGATATCAAGAGCCTGAAGCAATTTTACGCGCGCGAGGTCCGGCCGTTCATGGGACCCGACATCATGAGTTCGACGAGCTTGAGGATGGAAGAGATCATCGTGCGGGCCCGCCATTACAGATCGGTCGTCATTTTTCCCCACCCCAGCTGTGCGGTATACACCGGTGTATGCAACACTTATTTTCCAGAGGATCGGCTGCAGGAACTGTTTAAAATGGTCGACGGCGTGGAGGTCATCAACTCGGGCAACCTGAAGAAGCAGAATCTCAAATGCGCCTTGCTGGGGTTCAATCTCGACAAGGCCATCACCGGCGGCAGCGACGGGCATCTGCTCACCCACATGGGTCGGGTCGTCACCTACGCCGACTGCCGTCCCCAGCGCCGCGCGTTTCTCGAGGCCGTCAAGAGAAAAAGGAGCAAGGTCATCGGCAAGGAGGTCAATCTCTTTCGCAAGATGACCGCCAACGGCTACAAGCTAAAGTCAAGCTTGAGGAACAGCACCGATCTAATTGAAAAAAATATGAAATACGGCTATGCCGTCCTTCACACGACGTCCAAGGCCCTGCAGGAAAACGTGCGTCGCAGCCTGGGGTCAAAATTCCGCCGACGTGTCAAAACCAAGGCGTATCGTTACGGGAATTAACGAAGGGCTCACGGCAGGAAAGCGCCGGTGGCGCGCTACCGATTACGTGTCAAAAACGGAAACGCTCTGCCAGCGGTTGATGCGCAGCCAGCCCTCCCGGCGTTCGGCCGGACACCGCCGGTCTTCTCTGCGTCGGTCCCGGGTGCCGAATGCCGCCCCGGATGACGGGGCCGGCTGTTGTCGGCGGTCCGCCGTGCCGTTGCGACGATCAAAGGGCGAGCGCACCGACCAGGGGTCGATGTTTATTTCCGCAGGGGGTGTCGAACGGAATTTTGTCACCGTTTCAGTCCTCTTCCAAGCGTGAATGTCGCATATTTTTTGGGATCCGTTTATATCAACCTAACCGCCTTGTCAACCCTTCGGTGTGATGAAATCGATATGAAACAAAGGGCCTTATCGATCCTGTATATCCGTATCGCAATGTAAATCAAGTGTTTTCTGCCCGGTATCCGGAATTATTTTCTTGTTGACCTCGTTGAATGGGTCGGCATAGGTTGTGTCCATCCATTGGTTGTCAAAACACCTGGTTTACACCATCAAACGGAGAGGAGTGAAAATGAAGAAATTTAAATTCGGTGCCGTGGCTGCGATCATGACCATCTGGTTCGGGGTTGGTGTCGTCTGCGCGGGCACCCTGGCCGACGTCAAGGCCAAGGGCAATGTTGCGGCGGGCGTCAACGAAGGGCTCTTCGGTTTTTCGAAGCCTGATGAAAAGGGCGTCTGGCGCGGGTTGGATGTCGACACCGCGCGGGCGGTGTCTGTGGCGGTTTTCGGCTCGCCGGACAAGGTCAAGTTTATCCCTTTGACCGCCAAGACCCGCTTTACGGCCCTGCAGTCCGGCGAAGTGGACGTGCTGACGCGCAACGCGACCCAGACCCTTACCCGCGAATCATCCCTGGGCCTGAACTTCACGCACGTCAACTACTACGACGGGCAGGGGTTCCTGGTACCGAAAAAACTGGGCGTGAAGAGCGCCAAGGAACTCGACGGTGCGACGGTCTGCGTCCTGCCGGGAACCACCACCGAGTTGAACGTGGCCGATTTTTTCAGGGCCAACAACATGACCATGAAGCCGGTGGTGATCGAAAGCACGCCCGAGCTGGCCAAGGCCTTTTTCGCCGGCCGTTGCGATACCCTGACCTCGGATGCCTCCCAGCTGGCCGGCACGCGCGCCGTGGCCCCCAACCCGGACGACTACATCATCCTGCCGGAAATCATTTCCCGTGAACCGCTGGCTCCGGCGGTGCGCCACGGCGACGATCAATGGTACGACATCGTGAACTTCGCGACCATGGCCATGATCGAGGCCGAATTTCTCGGCATCACCTCCAAGAACGTCGACGAGATGCTGAAGAGCAGCGATCCGCAGGTCCAGCGCTTTCTGGGTGTGAACCCCGGCAACGGCGAAGCGCTGGGGCTGGACGAAAAATGGGCCTACAACATCGTCAAGATGGTCGGCAACTACGGTGAGGTTTTCGAACGCAACGTGGGCTTGGACACGCCGCTGAAGATCGAGCGCGGTTTGAACGCCCTGTGGAACAAGGGCGGGATCATGTACACCCCCCCGTTCAAGTAAAATCAGTCTGCAACCCGGGCGGAGTGTCGTACAAGGCCGGCATGTGATTTCTTCATCGGCCTGACGGCGCTTCGCCGATCTTTGCCTTACGGATCAGCCGATGCCGCAGAACGATATGTCTTATTCCGGCACCGCAGTGTCGCCGAAGGCCCCCATTTGGTATGATCCCCGGATCCGGGCGGCTATTTTCCAGATCGGTGTACTGGCAATGGTGGGATTGCTGGCGTATTATCTGGTATCCAATACGCTGGCCAACCTCGAACGGCAGGCGATCGCCACCGGGTTCGGCTTTCTCGAGAAACAGTCGTCCTTTGAAATCGGCGAATCCCTGATCTCATACTCCGCGGCCGACACCTATTTCAAGGCCCTTCTCGTCGGTGCGCTCAACACCCTGCTGGTCTCGTTCATCGGCATTCTTCTGACCCTTGTCATGGGGACCTTCATCGGCATCGCCCGGCTTTCCACCAACTGGCTGGTGTCGCGGATGGCCGCGATTTACATCGAGATCTTTCAGGACATCCCCATCCTGCTGCAGCTCTTTTTCTGGTATGCCTTTTTTTACGAAATCCTGCCGCAGCCGCGGCGGGCTCTCGAGCTGTTCAAGGGGGTTTTCTTGTGCAACCGGGGCCTGATCTTCGGCATCCCGGCCCCCCATCCGGCTTACACGGTTGCGGCCGTGGCATTTCTGCTGGCCTGTCTGGCGGTTTTTCTGCTGCGGCGCTGGGCCCGCAGGCGCCAGGACGACACCGGCCGGATATTTCCAGTCTTCAAGGTGTCCGCGGGGCTTGTGATCGGCCTGCCGCTGATCACCTGGTGGGCCGCCGGGGCGCCGACCGCGATGAACCTGCCGGTCTTGAGCGGGTTCAACTTTCAGGGCGGGGTCACCGTCAGTCCTGAATTCACCGCCGTGCTGCTGGGGCTCGTGCTCTACACGGCGGCCTTCGTGGCCGAAATCGTGCGTGCCGGCATCCAGTCGGTCGGAAAAGGCCAGACGGAAGCCGCCGCTTCCATCGGGTTGAAACCCGGGCAGGTCCTGAACCTGGTCATTTTACCCCAGGCCCTGCGGGTCATCATCCCGCCGCTGACCAGCCAGATGCTCAACCTGATGAAAAACAGCTCCCTGGCGGTGGCGATCGGGTATCCGGATTTCGTTTCGGTCGCCGGGACCACCATCAACCAGACGGGCCAGGCGATCGAGGGGGTGGCACTCATCATGACCGTGTACCTTTTTTTCAGCCTGACGACCTCGGCTTTCATGAACTGGTACAACAAGAAAATGAAGCTCGTGGAGCGCTGAACCGCCAATGCACCGCACGCCCCTACAGGCATCACCGGCCACCGACATCAAGCCGCCGCGCACCCGCATCGGCCTGGTGGGCTGGCTGCGGGCCAACCTGTTCAGCACCTGGTATAATTCGGCGCTGACACTGGCGACCGTGTACCTCCTCTGGCGCATCCTTCCGCCATTCGTCCGCTGGGCCTTCGTCGACAGCCTGTGGACCTCGAGCAGCCAGGAGTGCCAGGCGATCGACGGGGCCTGCTGGTCCGTCATACCGGCCAACATCCGCTTCATCTTCTTTGGATTCTATCCTTACGGGGAACAGTGGCGACCGGCCATCGCCGTGGCCCTGCTGGTGAGCCTGCTGATCTACAGCCAGTACCGCGGCAACTGGAAGAAACATCTGATCTATCTGTGGCTCGCTGGCCTGGTTGGCATGGGCGTGCTCATGCGCGGCGGTATTTTCGGCCTGACGCCGGTGGAGACGACCAAGTGGGGCGGCCTGCCATTGACCCTTCTCCTGGCGGTCTTCGGCTTGACGGCCGCCTATCCGCTCGGCATCCTGCTCGCCCTCGGGCGCCAGTCCCGCCTGCCGGCGGTGAAGACGCTCAGTGTCGTCTACATCGAGCTGATACGGGGTGTGCCGCTGATCAGCCTGCTGTTCATGTCCTCGGTGGTTTTTCCGCTGTTTTTGCCTGAAGGGGTTACGATCAACAAGATCCTCAGGGCCCAGGTAGCCATCATCCTGTTTACCGCCGCCTATATTGCCGAGGTGGTGCGGGGCGGATTGCAGGGCATGCCCAAGGGCCAGTACGAGGCCGCGGAATCGATGGGGCTGAACTACACCCAGACCATGCGCCTGATCATATTGCCGCAGGCGCTCAAGATCGTCATTCCGCCCTCGGTCAGCATCCTGATTTCCGCCTTCAAGGACACCTCGCTGGTGGTGATCATCGCCCTTTACGACCTGCTCAAAACGACCCAGTCCGTTCTGGGTGACCCGCGCTGGATGGGCTACTCCGCCGAGGCGTACATTTTCATAGCCCTGATTTATTTCGTCTGCTGTTTTTACATGTCCAATTTCAGCCGTAAACTGGAGCGCCAGCTGGGCACGGGGCGGTGAGACCCGCTGTGCAGCCGGCCGGCGCCATGACAGGAACTATCGATCTTATGACCCAGCCATCTGCCAATCAGCCTGAAACCTCGATCGTCGCCGACGAGCCCATCATCGATATCATCGGCATGCACAAGTGGTTCGGCGAGTTTCACGTTCTGCGCGACATCAACCTCAAGGTCGCCCGCCAGGAACGCATCGTCATCTGCGGCCCCTCGGGGTCGGGCAAGTCCACGCTGATCCGCTGCATCAACCGGCTCGAAGAGCACCAGAAGGGCCGGATCGTCGTGGATGGAATCGAGCTGACCAACAACATCAAAAATATCGAGAAGATACGGGCCGAGGTCGGCATGGTCTTCCAGCATTTCAACCTGTTTCCGCACCTGACGATCCTCGACAACCTGACGCTCGGCCCGATGTGGGTGCGCAAGGTTCCGCGCCGGCAAGCCGAGGAAGAGGCCATGCACACGCTCGAAAAGGTTCAGATCGCCGAACAGGCCAAAAAATATCCCGGCCAGCTCTCCGGCGGGCAGCAGCAGCGGGTGGCCATCGCCCGCAGCCTGTGCATGGCACCCAAGGTGATGCTCTTCGACGAGCCCACCTCCGCCCTCGACCCCGAGATGATCAAGGAGGTGCTGGATGTCATGATCGAACTGGCCCGGGAGGGGATGACGATGATCGTGGTAACTCACGAAATGGGGTTTGCCAAGAGCGTGGCCCACCGGGTCCTTTTCATGGACTACGGCCAGATCGTGGAATCCAACACGCCCGGGGAGTTTTTCGACAACCCGCAGCACGACCGGACCCAGCTCTTTCTCAGCCAAATTCTGCATTGACCGTGCCGATGCGGCAGGGTACAATCGCCGCGTTTTTTCCTCTCCCTTTTAATCGCACCGCAGCGGGCCGGAGCCGACCTCTACGAAATGAAACCGATTGTCGCCATTGTCGGGCGCCCCAATGTGGGCAAGTCCACCTTTTTCAACCGCGTGACGCGCACCCGGGATGCCCTGGTTTCCAATTTTCCCGGTTTGACCCGTGACCGGCACTTCGGGGAAGCGCGCTGGGACGATACTGAATTCAGCCTGGTCGACACCGGCGGGTTTGGCGGCGCGGACGACCTGGCCGGGCAAATTTCCGACCAGGTAAACCTGGCTATCGAGGATGCCGATGCCATCATTTTCCTGATGGACGGACGCCAGGGGCTTTCGCCTTTCGATCGGGACATCGTGGCCCGGCTGCGGCCGATATCCAAACCCGTTTTTTACGCCGTCAACAAAATCGACGGGCCGGAGAACGAGATCCGCATGGCGGATTTCTACGGCCTGGGGATCGAGCGGCTCTTTCCGCTTTCGGCCGAACACCGTTATGGCGTAACCGATCTGCTGGACGAACTGGTGCGGACGCTGGCAACCCTCCAGGCCCCGGCCGACGTCCGGGAGGACGGCGAGATCGTTCGCCTGGCGGTGGTGGGCCGGCCGAACGTCGGAAAATCATCTCTGATCAACAGTATCCTGGGCCAGGAGCGCCTGCTGGTCAGCAGCGTGCCCGGCACCACCCGCGATGCCATCGACACCCTGCACCGGGTCGGCCAACAGTCCTATCTGCTCATCGACACGGCCGGTATCCGGCGCAAGGGCAAGGTCTCGCTCAAGTACGAGAAATTCTCGATCATCAAGTCCCTGCGCAGCCTGGACCGCTGCGACGTGGCCCTGGCGATCGTCGACGCCGCCGAAGGCATTACGGAGCAGGACGTCACCATTGCCGGGTATGCCCACGACCGCGGCTGCGGGTGTATTTTCCTTCTGAACAAGTGGGACCTGGTGGATAAGGACGGCAGCACGCTGCGCCGCTTCAGCCAAATATTGCGCGAGCAGGCCAAGTTCCTCGGCTTTGCGCCGGTGCTTTCCGTTTCGGCCCTGACCGGCCAGCGGGTGCCGAAAATATTTACGCTCGTCGATGAGGTCTACCGGCAATACAGCACGCGCATCGGGACCGGGCGCCTGAACAAGGCCTTCGAGGCGGCCATCGAGCAGAATACGCCGTCCCTGCAC
>JBAPSB010000330.1:0-9030 GCA_049281435.1 Desulfobacterales bacterium | reverse complement strand
GGCCTACCGGGTCACGGTCGAAGCATCCACCGGCGGAGTGAAAACCGTAGAACCTGCGACAGCCACCAAACCGGTCGATGCGGTAAGCGTCAAGGCCAAATTGCAGGGCATCGTTTACGAAATCTTTGTCGCTGTCGGTGAACAAGTGCATCGGGGCGATACGCTGATGATTCTTGAAGCCATGAAAATGGAAACCCCTGTCGTGGCCCCCTGCGACGGCAAGGTGGCGTCCATCGAAGTGGAAAAAAACCAGGTCGTGAAACCCGAACAACTGGTCGCAACGATTGCTTCGGCCAGGAGATCCAATGATTCGAAATAAAAAGTTAGCCATCGGTTTGGCGGTCGTTGTTTCGGTTCTCATTTTTTCCGCCGTGGCGCTGTCTGGCACCCCCTCGTCGGGGAAAACTTCCGCCCGAACCGAATTGGCGCCCATGGGGACCATGCTGGTCGAGTTCGGCAAGTCCACGGGTCTGTACGGATACCTCTACCCCGTGTCCGGCAAATGGACCGAGGGCATCGGCAGAATCTTAATGGTGGGGGTCGGCCTGTTGATGTTGTTTCTGGCTATCGGCAAACGGTTCGAACCATTGCTCCTGATGCCCATGGGCTTTGGATGCCTCTTGGCGAATATACCCTTGGCGGGCATTACGGAACCGGGAGGAATCATATACTACATCTATCAAATTGGCATCAAAACGGGCGTCTTTCCACTGCTGGTCTTCATGGGGATCGGCGCCATGACCGATTTCGGCCCCATGATCGCCAACCCCAAGACCGCCCTTTTGGGTGCAGCCGCGCAGTTCGGCATCTTCAGCACACTCATCGGAGCACTGGTGTTAACGGAGTTGGTTCCCGGAATCAACTTTGATGTTTTAGACGCGGCATCCATCGGCATTATCGGTGGTGCCGACGGCCCCACAGCCATCTTCCTGGCCAGCCAGCTCTCCCCCGATCTGCTCGGTGCCATTGCCGTGGCCGCCTATTCATATATGGCGCTGGTTCCCATTATACAGCCCCCCATCATGAGGGCATTGACCAGTTCCGCTGAGCGGAAGATCCGCATGACCCAATTGCGCTACGTGGGCAAAGTGGAAAAGATCGTCTTTCCGCTTATCGTCCTCGGGTTGTGTATGTTTTTACTGCCCTCGGCCGCACCACTTATCGGTTTTTTCATGTTCGGAAACCTGATGAGAGAATGCGGGGTCGTTGATCGTCTTTCCAAAACTACCCAGAACCCCCTGATCAATATCGTTACCATCTTTCTCGGGTTGGGGGTCGGTTCGCGGTTGTCCGCAGATACCTTCTTGAGTTTGGAGACCTTGGGAATCTTGCTTCTCGGGGTCATTGCCTTCAGCATCGGAACGGCATCCGGCATTTTGATGGCCAAGCTCATGAACCAGTTTTCAAGCAACAAGATCAACCCGCTGATCGGCTCTGCGGGTGTATCCGCAGTGCCTATGGCTGCCCGCGTCAGTCAAAAAATGGGTATGGAGGAAGATCCCGAAAACATGCTGTTGATGTTCGCCATGGGCCCGAACGTTTCCGGTGTGATCGGATCAGCGGTGGCAGCCGGTGTGTTGCTGACATTAAAAAACCTTATGGCATAACCGGGTCTGATGAGATAATGTAGCCGAGGTATAAGGGTTCACGAAGAAATATGTTCGCAATTTCAGTTGTTGAGGCGACCGGCCGGCTAGGCGGGAAAACGCAGGAATATCTGGATATTCCGAGTTTTCGCAACGCCGTTGGACGGGATGGATCGACATTTGAAATGTGAAGTTATTTTTGAGTGAGCCCTAAGTCGCCAAGATTTTAATATGCCATTAGCCGGCTGCCATCAGACTTGACCCGGGTAAATTCATCGGAGGGAAAAATGTCAATACGTGTGCTCATGTTCAGAAAAATGCCCCGTTTGTATGGCGGAATGGAGGCCAATCTGTTGCCACAGTTGGGCCCCTTGCTGTCCGAGGCGAGAAAATTGGCTTTTCGCCAGTCCGGATATATTTCCGGAGAAACAATGCGCAACGTGGCCGACCCGTATGAATATTTAGTGATAAGCACTTGGAAATCGGTTGAAGACTGGGAGCGGTGGTTTGCCAATAGAGAACGGAAGGACATAGAAGGCAAAATCGATGCCGTCTTAGGAGCGCCAACCGAGTATAGAGTCTACACTTACGATTAGTCCCGTTAAGGCGTTTCTCTTCTCGCGCTCGCGCGTCAATACATGAGTAATATAAGCCTGTCTCAACCACTGGCGGTTCATTTTTCTCAATACAGCGATACTTTAGCCGGGAGCAACTCGTCATGTTAACTGCCAAAGACGTTATGGTCACCTCATTTGATACAATTCATCAGGAAGCATCGGTTGACGAAGCCATCAATTTGATCCTCAAAGGTAAAGTGAGAAAAACCGGGCATAAAACCATCAGCCTCATTGTGGTGGATGATTATGGTCAAATGACCGGGGTGATAACCATGTACGATATTCTTTATCATCTGCGACCGGACTTTTTGAATTTTGGTTTAAATGCAAATGAGTTTCCGTGGACGGGGCAGCTAAATCAGTGTATCGCCGCGATTAAAGCTAAAAAGGTGAAACAGATAATGAGTGGGAACGTGATGGGTGCCAACCCCAATGACCACATTATCGTAATCTTGGATCATATGATCAAGAACAGATACCGTCGACTGCCGGTACTGGAGCGCAACAAACCCCTTGGAATCATTTATATATCAGATATATATCATAATATTTTTAAATAAAGCGAAACTTTTGCTACCTATCGCGACGTTTTCTGTACGCTTCCCTTGCAGAAGACGGCTTGCCTTCCCGCACCGGGTCTTCAACTCATCAGCTATGGGCCATGGTGAGATCATACATCCGTCTGAATCGAACAGGCCCCTTGACTCTATTGTCACCAATCAGTGCATAGCGCTGCCGGGGACGAGGCGGCGGGACATCCTTAAATAATTAAAAAACCTAGCGAAGGCGTGAAAAAAAGAAAAAAAATCCGGCCCTTGGTTTTTATAAGACGCTTTGTCCTCATCGCACTCGCCGTCACGATTCTGCCGGTCATTGTCTTGCGCTGGGTGCCGCCGCCGACCAGCGCCTTCATGCTTCAGCGTTATGTCCAGGCTCTTGGGAACGACCTCAAAAACAGTACACTCCGCTACCGCTGGACCAATTGGAACAGAATTTCGCCGCATGCGGCCCGGGCCGTGATCGCGGCTGAAGACCAGCGGTTTCCGGTCCACTGGGGATTTGATCCGCGTTCCATCGCGCAGGCCTGGGAGGAGCGCCAGGAGGGGAAGAGAATCCGTGGGGCGAGCACCATCAGCCAGCAGGTAGCCAAGAATCTGTTCCTTTGGCCGGGGAAAAGCTTCGTGCGCAAGGGGATCGAGGCCTACTTCACCGTGCTGATCGAAGCCATCTGGCCCAAGCGCCGCATTCTCGAGGTCTATCTGAATATCGCCGAATTCGGCCGCGGGATTTTCGGCGTCGCCGCCGCCAGCCAAGCCTTCTACGGCACGACCCCCGATCGTCTCACCCGGCCCCAGGCCGCCCTGCTCGCCGCGGCCCTGCCGAATCCGCGCCAGTTGCGCGTCGATCGGCCCTCGCCCTACATGCACGCCAGGGCCGCCTGGATCCTGAACCAGATGAGTCGCCTCGAGCCCCCGGAATTCTGAATCAGTGAAATTTCCAATTGAATGTTTGATATTTCAATAAAATGATGTCGACGCCCCCAAGAAATCGTTGCCGATGCATCCACCACCTTACCGGCCCTTTCTATCCACCACGGCAGTTAAAAAATGCTGCATAATACCGGTGTAGGCCGATGTCGGTCACTTGCCTTCCGGCATGAAGTTTTCCGGCACCTGAACGGCCACCACCTCGCCGCGGGCGCAGACCTGGCCGCCGGCCAGGAGCTGCGAGGCCACCACCACCTTGCGTCCCTTGATTTCCTTGACCTGCGCCCGGACCTCCAGCGGGCCGTCGATCGGCGTCGGCTTCAGGTAATCGACGTGCAGGGCGGCGGTCAGAAACCGCAGCGGCGGGTCGGTGTCCATGGCCCGTCCTTCGGCCCGGTAAGCCGCCGCGGCAGCGGTGCCGGTGGAGTGGCAGTCGATCAGGGAGGCAATCAGGCCGCCGTAAACGAAACCGGGAATCGCGGTGTAATATGGTTTGGGATTGAACCGGCAGACGGTCTCCTCGCCGTCCCAATAGCTTTTGATCTGGAGACCGTCACTGTTGAGGCGTCCGCAGCCGTAACAGTGGCTGGAATGGTCCGGGTAATACTCCTGAAATGCTTTTTCCATGGGAAGTCTATCCTTTTTGTCAGTTATGATTCCGGCAAACCGGCAGATACACCGGCCAGCGCCGGCGGTTTAGCGCCATAACCGCCCGCAAGTTCACTGTACCCCTGAACGCCCTGCGCGCCGACCAACTCGCCGGTGAAACTGCCAATCCGCACTTGGCTGTTGAGCTTAAGAGGTATCCGGTGCGCGTCGGCCGACAGCCAGATCAAAATCGTGGCACCGGACTTCTTGTCAAACACAGGATTGACATCTTTGAGGTCCGGTTGCACCAGAAAGGTTTCAAAAGAGCGATTATTCAGCCACACCGTCTCCTTTCGGAGCACTTCCAAATTGGCCAAAAGGGCCCGTTTTCCGTCGGATATCGGCCGCTCTATCAGGGTCTGCTCCTGCAGAGATTGTCGGCGGGTATAAAAAAAAGCCGACAGGGGATCGAAGGTCCCCGGCAAAAGCGGCGTATCGAGCTTCTTAACGTGGGGCTCCCGCTTAGAATCAGGAAAACTTTCGATACGGTGGAAATGAGCCATACTTTCAGACCAGTCGAAGTCGACCGTAATGCTTTTTTCTTTGCGGTTGGTTGTCGTTGTTTGACGGTACTGCAGCGAGTGGTTCATTTGCAGATCGGCGTAGGCGTCGATCCGGCTGCGGTAATAATAGAGACGATCGAGAACGGGGTTGGTTTTGACCTGCATCACAAAATGGTAAACGGGCAAGCCGTCGCGACTTTCCATCGGCAAAACTTCCAGAGTGGCCTCTCCCGCGGGTATGGCGCCCCATTTGATTTGAAACGTCAATTTTTCCCCCGGCGAAAAGACCGGCTGGGTGTCAGCGGCGCCGGCGGCGGCCGCCAAGCACAGCAGAGCAACGGCGCATATAAGGGCAGCCGCCAAACCGAAATGCCTCGGCCCGCCGGCCGCTTTGAGTGATGGCCGTATTGGTATCCGCCCCCGGTGTGGGCGAACTGGCTGAAGCACGTCTATTTCTCCTTTTTCAAAACGATGGTGTTTTTCGCACCATCGCTCATTTCAATAAACAGGTGTCGGTGTTTTTTCCGATCGTACCCGTTAATTTTACCAGACCCAGATGGAACTTGTCGACATCGAAGCATCATTGAGGAAAAAACACGGGGCACCCTGTTGATCGCAACCTTTATTTAAAAGACATTGTAATTGAAAATGGCCGGCCGGAGGTTCTTGCGCTCGTTCTGATGTAACTTGTCAAGATAACCACTGATCCGAGTCGCGGCAAATGCGGCCGTAAAGGGCGGTGTTGACGTTTACTGGCGGGTGGCGTCGTTGCAAAAAGCGCCACATCCTGGACACCCCCGAGAAGAATTTTCGACCACCCGCGGCCCGAAATCGATGCGCCGACCTGCGCCCGGCAGCCGGTATCGAGGGTATACGTGCCGGAAGGCCTGAAACCGTGTCCGGCACCATTTTCTGCCACCGGGCCGGCATAAAAAATAAATCGAAAATAAGCGGAAGGAGTGTCAAAGGGTGTCAAAGGTGACACAGTAAGGAGCTGAAAGCAAAAAAGAGATCCGCATAAATACGGGAGGCGGGAAACCATCTGACGGCGGGTCTTTGCAACCAGCTGTCAGCCGTCACCGATTAAAAACCAAGCGGCGAACGCCAGGATCGTCAGTCTGGCAGTCTAAACACAACCAAATCCTTGATCTTAAAGCCTATATTTTCGCACCAACCAGTTGCCGGACCCTCCATGAGGGACAGCCGAAACCGATTCGAAACTCAGCTTGTCAGTGAAAAAGCCTTTCCGCAGACTTTCCAGCGGCCGTTTTCCTTGACGAGTTTGAGAGTTTGGTCGACCGGGTAGGTTTCGCCGATGGAAAAAAGGCGACCGACAATGGTGAAAATCGGATTGATGTTGCGCTTCCGTTGGGCAAGTACCCGCACTTCGGCCTCCGAATCGCTTTGACTAAGAATGATGGTATGGACCGAATACAGCCGGCTGCGCATGTAATTGAAATCGAAACCGACCACCCGCGCATCTTCGTCCATGCGGCTCAGGTAATCGCTCACCGCATCGCCATCCTCCTTGGCAATGATGGTGCTGCACAGAAATTTCGCCATCGCGGGATCGAGCGCGAAATAGGCCTTTGTAAAGGCGGTGGCCGTCTTGGCCGGCGCCTCTCTCTGATCGGCGAAAACCAGAACGATCTGCAGCATGACGCCGACGGCCACCACCATTAGAATGGTAAAAATGTTGTTGCCTTTCTGCATGTGTATCTCCTCCCTTACCGTCGTTTCATCCCGGAGATGGCATACCCCGGCATACCCGGCCGCCTCGAACCATGGGCATCAAGATAAATTTTTTAGCCGTGCAATTGATCGGCGGCGCATGGCACACGCCCGCCGCCTTTTTCCGGCATTGCCAAAAATCTTTATCTTGTAGCCTATATCAACCCGGATCCTTCACCTTTCAACTTTCGGCTGCCAATTGTCAGGCCTCTTAACATGGAATATTTTGCAAGACAAGATTTTTCGAAGGCCCAACTGTCTGCCGAGCGGACTTTGTGCGGTATGAAACTGCAAAAGTTTCTCCCCTTCCCCTTTTGATGAAGACTTCTTTGGTGCCGTCATCTGGAAGACTTCGGCAAAGCGCTGCCTCGCTTCGCAACGGGTATACACATTCATTCCAGTGACTCTGATGAGGATAATTCCAGGTTTCGGGCGATCCGCCTGAAAATTGGGTTATTGTTGACGCAACCCGGGGAGGAGCGTAGGTGTTGATCGGGATCCTGGCCCCAAATGCACCGGCCATTACCCCCATATCGTACGAACGGTAACCCTGTAGCACGTGAAGGCGCTCCTGATGACTGACGATTCTATCCTTGCCCTGCAGGGACTTTTCCCCGGCAGATGTCTTTTCACCGATACCAATGATGATGGATATCCCGATAAAATCAATCTTTCGCTTCAGTTCCAACCCGGATTAAACGATCCGGCCGTGTGGTCCGGCATCATGAATCTGGCCGCCCGCCTGGCGAGCCATGTCACGGCTCTTCAATTGCCGCTGGTCACCGCGCGGCGGCCGGCAGCCGGAGAACAGTGCCGGTTGGTCATCCGGCGGCCAAGCCCCGCCGAAAAAAGAGCGGCCGTGTTGCAGCGTGACGGCGACGCCACCCTCACCTTGGGCGGAAGAGACGGCCGCGGCATGGGGCTTTTGCTGACCGGATTCGCGCTCGGCCCATTGGTGGGTACCATCTCCTCCAACTGGCATACGGCTGAATTAGATGAAAAAAAAGAAGTGCTGTCGCTCTGTTCCCGAGAAGCAGCCGTCCTGGAAAAGACAGCATTGACAGTCGCTGACCATGGTTTAGGTGCCACGGATATGCCCGATCCTGACCCTCCGCTGGACCTGTTCGACACAGAACGGCTTTTTTACCGCAGTGTGGCGGCAGAACCCAGAGCCCGTGCCCTGAAACTGGCCATCCAGTTGCCCGATCGCATCCTCACGCCTGCTGTCGGACAGGCGTTAACCCATCTGATCGCCTGGGCCGCCCTCGAGAGCACCGACATTCACCTGCCCGTGGCGTTTGTCGGCCCGGTCCCGGGTGGCCGGACGGTTTTGCGGGTAGAGGAATCGATCGGCGGATCTTCCGCCACCCCTTCTCTCCCAGAACCTTGCCTGACGTGTGAAAACGGAATAATTCTGGCGCGGGGCGGCGGCCGGTCGCTTGCGTCCATTTTATCCGGATGGACCCGCCTGTTGCTCGGGCCGCTAAGCGGCCTAAACCCGGCGGGCACCTCTCTTGGGTCAATTCATCGCGCCCGCAACCTGCTTGACGGTGCGGGCACCGAGGGATCCCTGGCCTGGCATCTGGTGCAAGCCGCCGCCCAGGACCAGCGGCTGCCGGATTTTTCCGGCATCGAACGTCGCCTGGCCCGGCGGGCAGCCCAGACCTTGAATTTGACATTGCCACCCCCAGCACGCCGGCGTGCCATCCGACGCCGCTTCTCCTGGAAGGGAGAGGATGAGCGGATAAACGAGCAGCTTCAAAAAGTCCGGTCAGGCCAGGGAATCTGCCGGGGAACGATCCTGGTGAGCCGCCCCCTCGATGTTCGGCGGGCGCTCAAGGAGCGCTGGGAACTTTTTTTACGACAGAAAGGCTATGATCCAGACATCCGGGTGCTCAACGCCTACAAGCCCGGATTGTGCTGGCTGCTGGAGGTCGTCCGGCCCCGGCTGGTCGAGATAGGCGGCGTGGACGGGCTGGAGTTGGCCTTCCAGACTTTCGAGGCCGGTGCGGGCGGGATGGAGATGAAGAGCCGCTGGCTGCAGGAGGCTTTCCCGGCGCCGGATCTGCTGGCGCGTGACCTGGGGCTTGACCTTGCCGCCGTACACCTCGTCGAGCTGCCGGATCTGCCCGTGGCTTATCGGTTCCGGGCCTGGAAGAAAGGCAATACCGTATTCGAAGCCGCCTTTACGCCCCGTTTTTCCCGCCTGCCGTATCTGCCGCCGGCACTCCGGAATCAGTGGTCCCATCCCGCTGCGGCAGGGGTCAGACTCGAGGATAACCAGGGGGCGCTGCTGGATATTACCCTGCCTACGGACCGTGAGATTTTTTGGCGACGGTTTCAAGAGGATTGGCTGCCGCATCTGATGCAGGCGATGGACGAGCGCCGTCCCAAATTGGTTGCCGCCGGTGCGCCGGCGTTCTGGGAGGAGGTCCGCCTGGAAATCCGTATTCCGGAA
>JBAPSB010000329.1:0-3805 GCA_049281435.1 Desulfobacterales bacterium | reverse complement strand
CCCACCGGCCACTTCTCCACCCGCCGCACAAACGCCCGCCATTCTTCCACCACCCACCGCCCCCGAGAGCGGCGAAGCCGCGTTTCATATAAACTCGTACCCGGTTAATCAACCGGCCGGCCATCTTCACCCACCGGCCACTTCTCCACCCGCCGCACAAACGCCCGCCATTTTTCCACCACCCACCGCCCCCGAGAGCGGCGCAGCCGCGTTTCATAAATTATCACCGGAATCGCAAAGCGATTCCGGTGATAATTTATTATTTGAATATCTTGGCCGCCACCTCGATATCCGCCGGGCAGAAAACAAACAGGCATTTGGCTTCGGGCGAAGACACCGAACCGTAGACATAATTGATGTTGATGCCTTCCTGGCCGAACTTGGCGGCGATCTTGGCCAGCTCCCCGGGACGGTTGTCGAGTTCGAGTGCGATGACCGGCATGATGTCGAACACGTAGTCGTTTTTCGACAGCAGGTCGACCGCCTTGTCGGTGTCGCCGACCAGCAGCCGGATCAGCGCGAATTCGGCCGAGTCCTTGCGCATCGAACTGTAGCTGGACGCCGAAGCAATCCGTTGGAGAGATTTTCCGCGGGCCCTGAAGAGTTCCTGCACGTAGGCCGACGCATCCTGGATGGCGAGAGCATCGATGTTGATACGGGCGTCCGCAAACAGCGTCGTCAACTTGCCGAGTTCTCCGGGCGCGTTTTTCAAGAACAGCGAGATTTCCGTTCTGACCATGGGGCCTCCCGTTAAAGGCGTATGCGATCGTATTGCCGGAAAGTTAGAAAAATTCCTGCCGGTTGTCAACCGCTGCGGAAAAATGTCGATCGAGGCCGTTCGGACCGGCACCTGCAATCGGCATGCAGGGAATTGTTGCTGTTAACCGCCGAAAAGTTTTTTGACCGCGGCGCGATCGACGGAGCCGTCCTGCCGCAGCGGCAACTCGGCCGCAAACTCGACATAG
The DNA here is from genome assembly GCA_049281435.1 of Desulfobacterales bacterium. GTDB lineage: Bacteria > Desulfobacterota > Desulfobacteria > Desulfobacterales > SG8-13 > JARFQH01. The sequence continues at coordinate 2,840 of JBAPSB010000329.1, read as the reverse complement.
CCGGGTTTTTTGAAGCGCGCAATCCGCCGGCCGACAAACTCGATCAATTCCGCGGCGTCGAGACGTTCACCGCGCTTCAGTTGGCAGACGGCCTTGATCCCTTCCTTCCACTTCGGATCCGGAACGCCGAAGACCACCGTTTTCTCGACCGCCGGGTGCGCCAGAATGGCCTTTTCGACTTCCGCCGGATAGACGTTTTCACCGCCGGGTTTGATGAGTTCCTTTTCGGCCTTGCGGCCGGCGTACCACATGAAACCCTGTTCGTCGAACCGGCCCAGGTCGCCGGTGTGGTGCCAGCCGTCTTGAAACGTGCGGGCATTGTCATCGGGCAGGTTCCAGTAGCCCTTGAAGACCATGGGGCCCCGCATGACGATCTCGCCGGCCTGACCCTCTTCGACCGGCCGATCGTAATCGTCCACCAGTTTTATCTCGGCCAATTGAATGGTCTTGCCGGCCGCCCCGGGCCGGTCGTCATATCGGCCGAGAGTGGCCAGGCAGGAGGTCTCGGTCTGCCCGTACATGCAGTAAAAGGTGCCGCCGGTCATTTTCTGGTATCTTTCGATCGTCTCCGGCGTGTCCAGGCCCAGAACGCCGCGCAGGGCGCCGATGTCCTTGCCGGTTTTTTCGGCCTCGTCCAGAAGCGAGGCCAGAATCGGCGAAAAGTCGAACATGAGGCCGGCCCGGCGGCGGTGAATCAGCTCGACCGCCTGCCCGGCATCGAACCGGCTCATGTTCAGGCTCAGGGCGCCGGCATGAAAGCAGCTGGTCACCATCACCAGGCCGGCGATGTGAAAAAGAGGCAGAAGGTTCAGGTGGACGTCTTTAGGCGTGGTGCCGAAAAGATAAATCAGATGCATGTCGGAACACAGCACGTTACCATGGCTGAGCAGTGCGCCCCGGGGTCGGCCGGCAACCGCGGCGGTATGAATGATCACGAACCCGTCGCTGGTTGAGGCCGGATCGATGGCCGGATCGAACGCCTCCGCGTGTCCCGAAAGAGCGCTGAACGGTCTTAAGTCTCCGGCATCGGCTTTGAGATTGTAATAATCGGTCACGCTCGGCAGCCGGGTCTTGTTGTCGGCAATCATGGCCTGGTACTCGGCGTCCACGAAAAGGGCCGCGGGAGCGCCGTCGGTGAGATTGAAGCAGATCTCTTCGGCCGCCAGCCGCCAGTTGACCGGCAGGACAATGGCGCCCAGCGCCGCCGCGGCACCGTAAAGCAGAAAAAACTCGCTGCTGTTTTTCCCGAGCACCCCCAGGCGATCGCCTTTCTGGATGCCGGCCTTCCGCAGGCCCTGGGCCAGGCGCTCGACCCGGGTCTTGTATTCTCCGAACGACAGCGTGCAGTCCTCATCGACCTCGTACCAGGCGGGCTGGTCTTTGAAGATCCGGGCGTTGCGGTTGATCAGGTCATAAAAGGTAAAATCGTAAAGAGCCAATGTGGTCACCCCTGGCAATGAAATTGTGGTGGGCGATTACTTTGTCGTCGTCACCGGGCACGGTGCCTTGAGAATAATGTATTGGGCGGTGGATCCCAGGAGCATCTTCCGGGTTTTGGATTTTTTCTCGATGCCGACGAAAAGATGGTCGATCTCGTTTTTTTCGGCAAATCTGACGATGTCTTCCCCCGGCGTCAACCCCCTTGCGAAATGCTGGGTTTCGCAGGCGATTCCGGCCTCTTCGATAAACTTGCAGGCCGCCTTCAGTTCATACTCGACCTTGCCGATCTCATCGAGCGACTCGCCTTTGCCCCCTTCCATCGAGGTCATCACGATGACCTTTGCACCGTGTATCTTTGCAAAATCCCTGGCAAGGGCCAGTGCGGCCTTGGATTCCCTGGAACCGGTATACCCCACCAGAAATCTCATTGCATGCTCCTTTGTGGCATCTGTTACCGAACCCATGTCATTTGTCGCGCGCAGAAAGATTACATCCAGCGTTTTCGTCTTTTGTACGATTTTACTTCTTTAAAAGACTTTCGCCGCCCCCCCTTCGTCACGCCCATGTAAAACTCTTTGACATCCGGATTGTTTTTCAGTTCCTTGGATGACCCTTCCAGCACGATTTTACCGGATTCCATGATGTAGGCATAGGTGGAGACTTCCAGGGCCACCTTGGCATTCTGTTCAACGACCAGGATGGTCGTGTCCATCTCCCGGTTGATGCGGATAATGTTTTCGAAAATTTCATTGACCAGCAGCGGGGCCAGGCCCAGAGAAGGCTCATCGAGCATCAGCATCCGGGGACGGGCCATGAGGGCCCGGGCAATCGCGATCATCTGTTGCTCGCCGCCCGAGCAGTATCCGGCCAGACGGTTGCTCACCCGCGCCAGGCGCGGAAAATGCTCATGCATCAGCTTCATGTCGGCTCGAACCGCTGCCGCACCGTCTTTGCGCGTGATCGAACCGGCCCGGATGTTCTCCTCGACCGTCAGGTGCTTGAAAACCCGGCGCCCTTCGGGCACCATGACCGCCCCCTGCCGGACCACTTCGGTGCCGAGCCGGTTGGTGATGTCGGAACCCCGGAAGTGAATGTAGCCTTCCTTGATGAATCCGTTCTCCGGTTTGAGCAACCCGCTGATCGCCCTCAAGGTGGTGGTCTTGCCGGCCCCGTTCGTGCCGAGCAGGGCCACGATACCCCCTTTGGGCACGTTGAGGCTGACGCCTCGCAGAACCTGAATGATGTCGTGATACACCACTTCGATGTTATTGACCTCGAGCAGAAAGCCGTTTTTCTCCGCCGAATTCATGCTGCCGTACCTTCCAGCCGGATTCGCCCGCCATCCGGGCATTCGAGTCATTAAACATTCGAGCCCGGCGGTCGGCGGTTTTGAAAACCGC
>JBAPSB010000328.1:0-6922 GCA_049281435.1 Desulfobacterales bacterium | reverse complement strand
TGCAGGCTTACTACAATGTGGTGACACCGGACTATGGCGCGGACTGGCAGCTGCGGCTCCAGGTTCAGTTCCTGTTCCCAAAGTGACGGGATGCCGGCGAGGTGGCCGTTCAGGAATTGCAGTTAAGGATTGTGCAACCTGGGTTGAGCGGTTTCACGCCGGTCGTTCTCGGCGGGTGTGAAACCTTGGCGACTCTTACGATGACGTGTCGAACTTTTTTCTCGGTTTATACGGCAACTGGAAATTCTGAGTTTATTGCCGCGTAACGGACTTCCAGTTATCAGCCGCTGATCGGAACCCGGAAAAAGCGTCGGCCTCTTTGCCGCAGAGTGCCGAACGCTGCCGCTTTTTCTCTCGATCTAACGCACGGGTTTCTATGGGAGAATTGGGGGTTTGAATTTTTAACTGGCCTGTGTCATAAAAAATACGCTGCGCACCTTGGGTAAAGGAGAACGACACCATGTCAGCCCGTCAAATCGATCTCAATTCGGATGTCGGCGAAAGTTTCGGAAATTACAAACTCGGGCTCGACGAAGAGCTTATTCCGTTGATCAGTTCCGCCAACATCGCCTGCGGGTTTCACGCCGGTGACCCGACGGTGCTGCGGCGCACCATTGTCATGGCGCGCGACCACAACGTGGCCGTGGGGGCGCACCCCGGATTGCCGGACCTGATGGGCTTCGGCCGGCGGGAAATGGCGGTGTCACTGAAAGAGATCCGGGATTACGTCACCTATCAAATCGGCGCCATTCAGGCCTTTGCAGTGGCGGAAGGGGTGCGGCTTCAGCACGTCAAACCGCATGGGGCTCTTTATAACATGGCGGTCAGGAATCCGGCGATCTGGGAAACTGTTGCGGCCGCTATGGCCGATCTGGACAAAGACCTGGTTCTTTTCGTCCTCGGCGGGGCCGATCGCGATGAATTGCAGGCCATGGGCGCGCGGCACGGAATACGGATCGCCTTCGAGTTCTTCGCCGATCGGGCCTATAGTCCCGACGGCAGTCTGGTGGCGCGGTCCACGACCGGTGCGGTCATTAAGGATCATGACGTGGCGGCAGAGCGGGTCCTCCAACTGGCGACCGACGGCAAGGTGACGTGCATCGACGGCAGCGAAATCGCGCTGCAGGCCGATACGATCTGCGTGCACGGCGACAATCCGGCGGCGCTTCAGTTGGTCCGGAAGATCAGGGAAACCCTGGGTATGGCCGGGGTCGATATCCGCCCACCCCATCGGCTTTAAGATAAAGATTTTGGCTGTGTTATCGGTCGTTGGCGTATGACCATACAGCCGCCTCCCTCTGGCCTTGCCAAAATCTTTATCTTAAAGCCGATGCTTTAAGGTGAAAGCGGTTAAGGCGGGTTTACGACTTCTTTATGTCGGGTGTATTTTATCCGCTGTCAGGCACTGGTGAAGCATGCAGGACACGCAACCGAAAATCCGGGTCATGGGGGACCGTTCCCTGCTGGTTGAACTGGGGGACGGGATCAGCCGTGAAGTGAACCAGCGTGTGCGTCGGCTTTACTGCACCCTGACCGAGCACAAACTCGGTGGTGTTATCGAGTTGATTCCCGGCTATGCTACGCTGCTGGTCATCTTCGATCCGCTCAGAACGTCTCTTTCCGCACTCAAGACCGCCATCGCCCGTGCGGTGGAAACCGTCGCTTCCGCGCCGATAGCCAAGCCCCGGACGGTCAGGATCCCGGTGGCATACGGCGGTGCTTTCGGCCCGGACCTGACCTGGCTGGCCGAATTCCACCATTTGACGCCCGATGAGGTCATCCGGCATCACTCCTCGACCACGTATCAGGTCTATATGATCGGTTTCATCCCGGGATTTCCCTATATGGGCGAGGTGCCGGTCGAAATCGCCGCGCCGCGCCGGTCGACGCCCCGCACCCATGTGCCACAGGGATCGGTGGCCATAGCCCAGCGGCAGACCGGCATCTACCCGGCCGCCAGCCCGGGCGGATGGCAGATCATCGGCCGCACACCCTTTCGTCTCTTCGATCCCGCGACCTTTCCGCCCACGCCCCTTGAACCCGGTGATCTTGTCACGTTTTATGCCATCGAGAGAAAGGCCTTCGACGCATGGCAACCGTAGAGGCCCTAAAGGTGCAGGAACCCGGCCTGCTGACGACGCTGCAGGACCGGGGCCGGTTCGGCTTCGGACGCTATGGCGTGGCGCCGGGGGGCGCTCTGGACGACCTCGCCCTGCGGATCGCCAATCTTCTGGTCGACAACCCGGAGAATGAGGCCGCCCTGGAAATCACCCTGCCCGGGTTTTCCGCCAGCGTGTTGACAGAGGCCGTAATGGCCGTTACCGGCGCCGACCTGGGCTGGACCAAAAATGGCCGGCCGCTGGGGATGTGGCAAAGCCTTCGCCTAAATAAGGGAGATGTGATCGCGTGCCGGGAATTGAACACCGGCTGCCGGTCCTGTCTGTCGATCGGCGGCGGCTGGGATGTACCGGTGCTGATGGGCAGCAAGTCGACCAGCCTGTCTTCGGGCTTCGGCGGTTTCGAGGGGCGGCCGCTGCAAAAAGGGGATGTCCTGCGGGCGGCATCACCGTCGCAGCACCTGCACACGGCCGGGCGCAAGTTCGATTTGAACGCCGTGCCGTCTTGTCGCGGCTATTGGGTAGTGCGGGTGGTCATGGGACCCCAGGACGATCACTTCAGCCAGGCGGCGCAGGACCTGTTCTTAAATACCGACTTTCAGGTGTCGACCCATTCCGACCGCACCGGCATCCGGCTCGGGGGGGCGAAAATAGCGGCGCGTGAGGGCTCGGCCGAATCGATTCTCTCCGAGGGGGTGGTCGCAGGGGCCGTCCAGATTCCCGGCGACGGTCAGCCGATTATTCTTCTGGGGGAAACGGTGAGCGGGGGCTACCGCAAGATCGCCACCGTGATCGCGGCCGATCTTCACCGGCTCGGCCAGGTCCTTCCGGGCGACCGCCTGTGCTTCCAGGCCGTCACCCTGCGCGAAGCACGCGGGGCCCTCTGGCGCCTGGAAGAAATGATCGGCCGGTTTCGGGACAGCCTGTCATAATCTTCGTTTAAGTATCTCACGCTTGACAGGATCTAAAAATATGTCTAATGTGACTATACATAAAGGGAGGATCCAATGAAAGCAAGTGTCGTCGATTTACGATACAAAATGAATGAGGTTTTAAAGGCTCTCGACCGCAGAGAGAAAGTTACCCTCATCTACCACAACAAAGTCAAGGGAACAATTGTGCCCCTAAAAAGCGGCCAAATGACTACCGTCGCGAAACATCCCTTTTTCAACATGGCCGCAGAAGAATCCAGGACTGTCAATCAGCAGATGGATGGTTTAAGGGGTTCCCGTGTCACTGATTTTTGATACCGACATTTTCATCTGGATCCAACGCGGCAATCAAAAGGCTGCTGAATTGATCGATCGATCCAGTGAGAGATATCTTTCCGTTTATTCCTATCTCGAACTTCTACAGACCGCAAATGACGGGCGGCAGCAGGATTACGTGCATGATTTCCTTTCATCCTTCGATTTTACAGCGCTGCCCCTCACGGAAAATGTCGGCCATCGTGCCCTGATTTATATCGAGGCCTATTCCCTATCTCATGGACTCAGGGCCGGGGACGCTATCATTGCCGCTACGGCCTCAGAGAACAACATGACTCTTGTTTCCGGCAATGCGAAGCATTTCAAGCCGATCAAGGGATTGAAGCTGAAAGTCTTCAGACCTTGATTTACAAAAAAAAAAGCCGTATTGCCGGAGCCATGGATCACTCTTCTGATATTTTTTCTTTGAGTTTCCTGAAAAGCTCATCATGAAATAATTTTTAATCCGGTTCCTTACATCACGGATGATAAAGCCCCGCCAGGACCGGCAGGTAGAGGGACAGGATCGGGAACAGGGACAGGATCAGCAGCACGGCGATGTCCATCAGAATGAACCAGACGGCCTGGCGGGAGATGGCGTCGATGTCGCCGCCGATCAGGTTGGCGGCCGTGAAGAGGTTGACGCCCACCGGCGGGGTAGCCTGGCCGATGGCCAGGGCCGATATGAAAATGACGCCGTACCACAGGGGGTCGACCTTGAAGGCGGTCAGCACGGGAATCAGAATCGGCATCACCAGGTAGGAGATCGAGATGGCGTCGATGATCATCCCCAGGGCCAGCAGCAGCAGGTTGACCAGGATGATCATTACCGCGGCGTTGGGTGATATGCGGATAATGGCCGCGGCCGCCTGATCGATGATGCCGATCACCGATGCGGCCCACGAGAAAATGCCGGCAAACACCACGATGAACATGATCACCGAGCTGGTGACGCTGGCGTCCACCAGGATGTGAATCATGTCCCGCCAGGTCACGGACCGGTAGACCACGACCGCCACGAAGAGGCTGTAGAAAACGGCCACCACCGCCGCCTCGGTCGGGGTGAAGATGCCGGTGTAGATGCCCCCCAGAATGATGACCGGGGTCAGGATCGCCCACAGGGACTGCCTGAAGGCGATCAGGATCTCCCGGGCCGATCCGCGTTTTTCAAGGCCGCGATACCCTCGTTTGCGCGAAATCAGGTAGGCCACCAGAAGCGTCCCACCGCCCATGATCAGGCCCGGCAGGATGCCGGCGACGAAAAGCGCGCTGACTGATACCCCGGTAATGTTGCCGTAGATGATGAATGCGATGCTCGGCGGGATGATGATCGACAGGTCCGCGGCATTGGCGATGGTGGCGCCGGCGAAGTGTTTGTCGTACCCGTGGCGTACCATGGGTGTCAGCAGAATCAGACCGACGGCTGCGGTTGTCGCCGGTCCGGATCCGGAGAGTGCGCCCCAGAACATGCAGGTCAGCACGGCCACCATGGCCAGTCCGCCGACGGCCTTGCCGACCAGGAGCTCGAAAAAACGGGCGATTTTGGCTGCGAGCCGTGCCTTTTCGAGAATCACGCCCGCCAGAACGAAAAACGGGATGGCGAGCAGGGGAAAGGAGGCGATGCCGTTTAAAAAGTTGACGCCCAGCATGCCGATGCCCAGGTTGAACTGATAGATGGTCACGACGCCGGCGATTCCAAGGGCCGTACCGATGGGAATGCCGAGAAACATGAGGACCAGAAAAACCGATCCGATGAGAAGGGCTTCCATCTTAAAGGTCCCCGCCGCCTTCGAGCCGCGCCAGGCTTTGGGCCGCATGCCGGTAGATGCCCGTGAAAACAAAAACCGACAGAAGCGGGACCCCGGCGTAGTAAACCCAGACCGGTATGTCCAGGGCGGCCGAGGTCGCTTGAAACAGCGTCAGTTCATCATAAATGGCCTGCAGCATGTAATAGTCGACCAGCAGGAACAAAACAGCGCTCAAACCGGCGCCAAGCAGAATGGCCGCTTTTTTGAAGCGCTGCGGGAAAATGTTGAAGAGGGTCATCATGCCCAACTGGCTGCCGCGCTCAAAGGCGATCGCCGAGCCCACCACCGTCAGCCACACGAACAAATTGATGGTTATTTCTTCGGTGGCGGCAAACGAGAAGTGAAACAGGTAGCGGCTCAAGACGTTGATGAAGGCAATGGCGGCCATCGTGAACAGCATCGCGGCCGCCAGCCAATAATCGATCCGGATTCCCTTGATGCACGGCGTCATCGGGTCGGTTCTCCAATCTGTTGTCAAGACACAGAAAAGCCCCTGCAATGCATGCACGCGATTCGCAGGGGCTTTTATTGCGGGTTTACTTGGCCATGTCGGCCTGGGCCTTTTTGTAGATGTCTTCACCGATCTTCGGCACCCACGTGTCATAGAGAGATTTCGTGGCCTCGACGAATGCCTTCCGCTGGGCGTCGGTCAAGTTGGTCACCACCATTCCCTTGCTTTCGACATAAGCCACCGGGTCCGGGATTTCCATGGTGTGGTTGAACTCGTCCTTGAGGATTTTAAGCGACGTGCCGTCGTCGATGCCGGCGCGCGCCAGGGCGGTTGCAAAGCGTCCGGCCTCTATGGCCGCTTCTCTTATGGCCTTTTGGATATCGGTCGGAAAGGCGTCGAATTCCTTTTTACTCCAGTAGATGATCAAGGGATCGATCAGGTAATTCCAGCGGGTGATGTACTTGTGGTACTGCCAGATCTGAACCGGGATGCAGACGTTGGGCAGCGGGTTTTCCTGGCCGTCGACCACGCCCTGTTGAAAGGCGGAAGTGGCATCGCCCCAGTTCATGTTGACCGGGTCCGCGCCGAGCTGCCGGAAGATGTCGATGAAGATCGGGCTGCCCACGACGCGGAACTTCAATCCTTTCAGGTCATCGGGCATTTTGATCTCGCGCTTGCTGTTGGTGATCTGCCGGAACCCGTTTTCGCCCCAGGCCAGCGGCTCGAGGCCCTTGCTCTCCATGGCGGCGAAAATGGCCTTGCCGGTCTCGCCGCGCTCCAGTTTGTCGACGTTTTCGAAGGTGTTGATAAAAAACGGCAGGGAGAAGATGTTGCACGACTCGATCACCGGCGAGATGTTGATGGTCGACTCCATCGCGCATTCGATGACACCGTTGGCCACCATCTGGGCGCTCTTCAGCTGGGCGCCCTTGAGCAGTTGGCTGCCCCAGTAAGGTTTGACATTGATCCTGCCGCCGGTTTTCTGGGCCACCAGCTCCGCAAACTTGGTCGCCCCCATGCCCCAGTAGAAGTTGGGGCCGACGTTGACCTGCATCTTGTACTCTTTCTTGAAATCGGCACCCTGCGCGTTGGGCAGCCATGCGAGGACCACTAGGGCGGCGAGCACCCCGGCCAGCCGGTTACGGTTTTTTCCGGATCTCATGCTTTTCTCCTTTTCTTTTGGTAGTCGATGATGAAGGGGACCGGCGATCCATCCGGATCTATAGACTTCAAGATAAAGCTTTTGGCTGCTGGTGTCGGTCGTTGGCGTATTACACTAGCAGCCGCCTCCCTCTGGCC
>JBAPSB010000327.1:0-25188 GCA_049281435.1 Desulfobacterales bacterium | reverse complement strand
GCAAGGCGCCGGGCGCGCCGGCGTACTATTGTACTCCAAGCGCCCGGCAACGCCGCAGATGCGGTGCCCTGCGAACGCTGACAAAAAAAGCCACGACAGCTATCCCTGCTAAAGGGAAACGCCTTCGTGGCTTGGTTTTACAGCGAATTTAGAAAACCGGTTTTAGAAAATCAGTTGAAATCATCCAAGGAGCGGCCTGCATCTCCGACAGGCAATTCGCCAAGGCTTCTTGCCTTGTATGAAAGTATTGCTAACAAAATGGAATCGTCTCGTCAATAAAAAAGTCCATCGTACAAAAACGCCCCGGAAATCGCATCGCAATCGGTCGCGCTGAGGCCGGCTTGCCGCATGACCGGCCGCCATGTGCTTCTCACGGCAGTGACAATCCTATCGACGATGCCGGCGGCGTCTTCGGCGGACAGCAGAAAACGACCGTGTCGGCTCAGCAGGTTTTTACGATTGGCGAAGCGGCCGGCAGCGCCGCAAACCATGGCGAGATCGCGTCGTTCGCGGCTGATTGCGGGCGTCGGCGTCAGGTCGAAAGCCGGACTCAGGCGCCAGTGCCGGCCGGCAGCGATGACAGCATGATTGCGAGGATGATCGTCCAGGTTGGAAACCGCAGCGTTAAAGCACATGCGGCCGAAAAGTTCGCGTAGATCGGCTTCGGGTGCCGAACTGAGGCGCCGGATCTCATCCGCCAATAGAATGTATGACCAGTTTCGGCGCGAAACTGCACCTTCATCGCTGCGCAGCAGTGTGAGCGCGCTGACCATGCGGTGCCTTCGAAAATTTACCCCTTCCCTTTCACGGTCGAATCGCCGCACCAGCAGAATGTCGCGTCCCCCGACCGTTGCGATCTCACTTGCCGCGACAGTGATGCCGCAGGCGTGGGCCAGTTTTAACAAGCCGTGCTCCGCGCGGGGATTGTTCCAGCGATCGTCGTGACGGGCGAACTTGGCGACCCAAAGGTCTGTTCCGTGTTGCACCACTGTTTTCGGCCGGGCACCGCCCATGGAAGTGCCGAGCAACAGGAGTTCTTCGATCTGACCGGCGGCCGACCCTGCAAGGCTTGGATCTTCGTTGATAATGGCATCGGCGGCGGCCTGTAGACGCTGCAGTTCCAAGGTGCGATTGAAGAGACGCTTTGGAGGCGGCGGTGCCACCGTATCACCGAATCCCAGCGCGCCGGCCCGGTCGTCCGGAACGTTCATCAGATAATCGAACTCTTCGAGTTGCGTGTAGCCCGTGATTCGTTCAATGACCCGCCGTCCCCAATAATCCGGCATGGAATCGCGAATCGCGCCGAGAAAGCCTTCCATCCGGGCGGTTTCATACACCCCGCGGCGCAGCCGCAGCTCGACGGGATCGAGTTCGACGGCATCGCCGCGTTCGAGATAACGCCGCCCGTAAACGAACTGCCCGACCGGCGCGCCTTCCGCCGTCGGGAATACCCGGAAGCGGCCGGCGGTGACAAACTCCGTGGCACCGGGCAGGACAATGTAGACATAGCACTCGCGCTCAGAAATCATCGTCGAAAGCCCTGCGCTTCGGCGCCGTTTTCGGGCTTCTGGCCCGCTCAAGGATTTTGCCTTCTTCATCGCGATCCGGGTCCGCCAATGACAGCAGATCCGCTAAAAGACCGAGCGACCACAAGGCGCCTATGTAGGCCACGATGGCGGTGGTGGGCTTACCGTTCTCGATATCGGCCATCACGAAACGTGAAACACCGATGCGCTCGGCCAGAGCCTGCCGGGAAAGTCGGCGTCTCAAACGGGCCGTGCGGATATTTCGGCCCAGCCGACCGAGAGCGTTCTCGACTGCGGCCGGAGGAGATTGGGTTATTTTGCTGACACGTGACATGTTGATTCAAAACATCTCAAATGGCTTATATGTTGTTTTAATAAAACATATCTCTATTTTTCTTGAAAATCAAGCATTAGAATTAAATGAAATCTTTACCGTCCTGGTTCCGGTGCGCCGCCCCTATGCCGCCCAGCAGAAAGAGCAAAGCATCCAACATTATTAGCCGTGTCCGTCCATAAATATGATTTTTCAGATGCGAAAAGAGGCCAGGTGATTCCGCAGAAAGGAAAAACCCGCATCACCATGTATCTGGATACGGATATTCTGGAAGAATTTCGCGTGCGCGCGGACAAAGCCGGCTACGGTTACCAGACCATGATCAATGAGGCCCTCAGACAACACCTTTCGAAAAGTGAAAAACCACTGGACGAAACTGTTATTCGGCAGGTTCCAGCTATCGTGTGATCCTTGGCTTTTCCCATGTCTTCATTTCTTTGTTCTTGCGCATTCTGGCGATCTCTATCCTCTCTTCGGTCTCCTGCAAAGCGATGCGGATGATCTCGGAATCCAGCATAACCATGTTGCCCGGCAGCTTGTCGAAGGTCTGCGGCTTGTAAATCCGCATTAAATCGTCAACACTTTTCACAGTCACATCGAATTCATCCTGATAGTAGTCCAACATCTTTTTGAAGGCTTCCGGAAAACGCTTCTGAACGCGTCGAAAGGGTACGTCGGAGACGCCCGGGCTTTCGAGGTAATCGAACAGGAATTCCACAGTTTCGGGCCGGCCGATATGGTCCCGCGGCCTTGCAAACAGATCAAGGAAGTCACCGTAGTCTTTTAAAAACAAAAGCCCTTCGACCGGGTCACTGAGCAGCCCGGCCGCCGGATCACGCAAAATGGAGGACGGCAGGTCGAGGTCCGGCGGGAAGGGCTGCCCTTCGCCCTCCTTCACCGTGTGATTCCGGTTCCAATCATCCACGAACTGACGGTACTTTCCTTCCAGTTCCACGCCCGGGGCAACGATTTCTTCACCGCTGAAAACCTCCACGAAAGCCTCGTGCTGCTCCCGGACGAAATCCCGGCTTTTGATCAGCTTCTCATCGTTGTCACGGAACGCGAGATCCGGAAACTCGATTTGCAAGTCGACCGCGAACCGGTACATTGCTGCACGATGTGCCGGCGTGCCGTCCCACTTGTAAATTCCGGTCCTGCCCGAAAATATGTTAAAGCGGCCGGCGGGGACGATTCGCGCCGCCAGAAAATCGCCGCTGCCAAGGCCCGCCAAAGCTTGGGGAATCGTGGAGAAAACCCGGTAGCGCCGCTCATTGATGAGATTGAACATGTCAAGCCGGTCGCCGGTATGCCCCTCGATCTCGAAAAAACCCTGGAGGACATCCTGCCATCCCAGTATCAGACGGCTCACATCATCGCTCATAATCCCGGAATGGGTCTCAACGAACTGCCGGGCAATCGACTTGCCGTCCGCAAGCTTTTGTTCCAGCAGCAGTGCGTCGATCAGATTAATCCAGTCCGCGTCCTTGCACGATTTCCAATCGGGGCCGTACCGCTTGAACAGGGCCACTTCGGCTACCTGGTGGTATTCGGGCCTCTTGAAAAAATCGACCAGCGCCGCTTTGATATCACCGATGCGCGTCAGGATCTGCGCCGGCAGATCCGCGCCATCCAGGGCCAACGGCGCCCTCAAGACTTCCAAATCGATGGAACCATTTTGCTTGAACAATTCGAGCGGCCGGCCAGTGTCACCGAACAGCGCCAGGTCCGTTTCTTCGTCATCGCCCGGTTCCATCAGCCGGATCCAGATTTGCAGTTCCTTCGGCAGGCGCAAGCCATTGTTCCGCGCCCACGAAATGCCGCCATGGACAAGCCGGTGGGCAAGGGCATAATCGCAAGGCACCATCGATACACCCCGTCGCTGTGCCTCATCCCACATTTCTTCCAGTTCGCTCCGTGACGCCCCGAAGTCGCCCCAGACATTCTTGAGCCCGCATTCGAGCAGATCGACCAGAAAGGCAGACAGAATCTTGCCGGTCGGTGCTGCGCGCACCACGTAGATCGATGCCGATTTCGTTTCCCGCCAATCCTTGTTGATGCGGCAATCCACCAGGGGGTGATGATAGCTGAGCGCCTCACGCAGCAAGGGATCTTTGCGGAGCAGGGCCGGCAAGGCCTGCCGGCGGCTCTTTTCTTGTTTGATGCGGACTTTGCGGTTCTGTCTGCGTTTAATTTTTTTGTTTTGTTTGACCATGGAGAAACGCCTCACTCGAACATTCAGATACTCGATAATGGGTTTTGATGTCCGGCCGAATAAATCACGACTTGAAACATTACGGTCCGAGTTTTGGCCACCATCGGCCTTTTAAGTATTCAAAATGGACCGTCTCGCGCAGCGGGCCGGGCGTGTGTTGCCCTTAGTGCGCCGTTTTACAGGCCAGCAGCGGTTTAATTGACCTTAGGGCAGCGCCAGCATCTCGACCAAGTCCTGGCGGGTGAAGGTCTTGAGCAGCGACGGGTCGTCTTCCTTCAGGACGCGCTCCATCAGGTTTTTTTTGCGGGCGATGATGGCCGCGATCTTCTCCTCCAGGGTGCCCCTGGTCACCAGCTTGAACACCTGCACCCCGCGGGTCTGTCCGATGCGGTGGACCCGGTCGGTGGCCTGTTCTTCCCGTGCGGCGTTCCACCAGCGGTCATAGTGAATCACCACCGAGGCGGCCGTCAAATCGATGCCGATGCCGCCGGCTTTCAGGCTGCCGACAAACACGCGGCACCCCGGATCGGAGTTGAACCGGCGGATCAGGGCCCCGCGATTGCGGCTGCTGCCGGTCAAAACCGCACAATCGATCTCCTGCCGCTTCAGGTGGTCGGCGATGATATCGATCATCTTTAAAAACTGGCTGTAGACGACAATTTTCTGGCCGCTGGCAAGGCTTTCGGCCAGCAGTTCCGTGAACAGCTCCCACTTGCCGGATTCGAAGCGCTCGTAATCACCGTCGGCCTTATCCAGCAGCGCCGGGTGGTTGCAGATCTGCTTGAGCAGGTTCAGCAGCGCAAAGATGTGAATGTAAGGGATTACGGCGTCGGGATCGTAGAGCGGCGCGAGCGCGTCGGCCCGGCGGGACCCGATCGCATCGCGGTAGAGTTTGACCTGCTCGTCGCTCAGGCGGCAGGTGCGCACATCTTCTATCTTGGGTGGCAGTTCGGTCAAGACCGACTTCTTCAGTCGCCGCAGGGTAAACGGCGCGATCAGGCGTTCCAGTTCCGGGCGCCGCGAACTCTCGATGTCGACCTCGATCGCGGCGCTGTAGCGCTCTTCGAAGGCGGCGTCCGATTCGAGATACCCCGGCACCGTCAGATCCATCAGGGCCTTCAGATCGGACAGACGATTTTCGATCGGCGTGCCGGTCAGACCGAGCTTGCACGGCGCGCGCACGGCCAGGGCCGCCTGATAGGCCTGGGTCTGGGTATTTTTGACATATTGGGCCTCGTCGAAAACCGCCAGTGCGAAAGTTGTCCGCGACAGCTGCGCGATGTCCTGGCGCAGAATTCCGTAGGACGTCACCAGCACGTCGCCGGCCTTCAGGGCACCCTCGAGATCGCGCGTGCCGCCGTGGTAAACCTCGGCCGAGAGTGACGGCGCGTGCTGCCGGATCTTGTCCTGCCAGTGGCTGATGACGGTCACCGGGCAGACGACGAGAAAAGGCGCCGCATCTTGCGCCAAATTCTTCAAGACCAACATGAGGGCCATCACCTGATGGGTCTTGCCGAGCCCCATGTCGTCGCACAACAGCCCGCCGAGCCCGTTGCGGTTGAGAAACCACAGCCATTCCACTCCCCGCAGCTGATAGGAACGCAGGCGCGAGGTCATGCCGTGGATTTCCGGCAGGGGCGAGGGCGGCTGCACGTTTAAAAGCTTTTGGGCGAAATCCCGCGGCTCTTCCGCGCCGCCGACCGACAGCGGCACCGTGCTGAGTGCCTGCAGACGCAGCAGATCCATGCGCGAGAGCTTCAGGCGGTCAGAGTTCTTAACGGGTGCGCCGTCTTCTTCACGATCCGAAAGGCTGTCAAGGCCCGCCAGGCTCTCGGATTGGACGTCGATCCAGCCCTCCGGGGTGGAGATGAAGCGGCGGCCTTCGGACCGGGCCTGCAGGATTTCCTTCAGCGAGACGCGGCGGGCGCCGAAGCCGTAAATGATGGAGAGCCAGCACCAGTCGTGTTCGACCGCCTCCGCAACGATCTCCAGTTGATCGAAGGTGTCGATGATGCGCAGGGTGCCGGCCTTCGCATCGATCCGGAAACGGTCCCCGGCCAGTTCGGATTCGTGGGCGGCGATGAACGTGGGGATGCGCGAGTGGGGGATCACGGTTTCTGCGGCCAGGCTGAAACCCCGGTGGGCCGTGTCGATCTCCTGCATGTCGGCCAGGATGCCGAGTTCGTCGATATAGACCAGATCCCCGTAGCGGAAGCGCTCGAAATCGACCTTCTTGAGCGTCCGGTACTCGCCGTTTTGTTGCAGCATCCGCAGTGTGGGGCGCACCGAAAGACCGGCTGATTTCGTCAAGCGCACGTCGAAAAGCACATCCAGCGGCACCGGTTCGATCGCCAGTCCTTGCGCATTTTGCAGGTGCGCGCGAAACGTTTCAATAAACCGCTTGACCTTGGCTCGCGGCACGATCAGGGTAAACAGCCTGCGGTCCTCGAAGTCGTGAAAAGCCACCGTGAACCGCCCGTCAGTCGTGTTGATCGCCGGTCGCCAGCAGACCGCCGCCTGGTCGAACTCGCGATGAACATGATAGGCAAACCGGCACCAGAAGCTCTCCTGAAAAGCCAGGGCGTAGCTGCGGAAGCCGCGCTCCAGCAGCCGGCGTTCCGGCTCGGTCAGGCTCAACCGGGCCAGTTGCTGCAACAGCGCCGCGCGTGATCCGCCGGCGTCCGGCTCCGGCACCTGCCCGCAGCGCTCGAGCAGGCGCTGCAGATCGGCGCCCTGGGAGGCATAATCCAGCAGTTCCCTGCCCCGCGAACTCAAAATGCCCAGAGTTGGCTGCGTATCGTTCCCGCTCCGGCGCACTTGAACCTGCACGGCGCCGGGAATATCGTCGCAGTCATCCGCCAACAGCTTGGCCAGCTGAAACCAGACGCTCGTGCCAAACGACTCATTGAGTCTGATCCCGCTGTCTTTCCCCTTAAGAACCCCCAGGATCGCCGACAGCTCCAGCAGGTGGCTGCAGGTCTGGCGCCCGCCGGCCTTGCAGTTGCAATATCGGCTCGCCTCTCGGCCGCGCGCATCGACCACGATCATGGCCATGCCGGGCCTCCGGTCGGAGACCACAGGCAAGAGCCCGATCGCATTACGATAAAACTCCAGGCGCTGTGGCGCAATCGACTTTACGTCAGCCGGCGCAGGCGTATTTTTTCGGCTTGAAGAAGATTTTCTCTGCGGATTTTTCATGACTTTTCTTTAGCATTTCATCCGCGGTACTTCAACGGGATGGGTGGTCCGGCGCGGTGTACTCGAAAATTCAATGTCATTAACTTAAAGAATTCCTTCGAAAGTCCTCCTTTGGAAAAGGGGGATTTTAAATGATCACCAGAAATCCCCCCTGACCCCCCTTTTTCAAAGAGGGGATATCTTCATTAAGTTATTGGCATTGTTCGAAAATTGACAACAGCCCACCGTTAAATGGCCATTTTACTCGCATCCCGCCCTCCTCATTCTTGACAATTTTGCAATGGCGTTGCAATATATCCGCATGTGGATTCCAAGAAAATACGAAAAAACCCTTAGGGCTTTGGCACGTCAATTTCCGGCCGTGGTGCTGACCGGCGCCCGCCAGGTCGGCAAAACCGCATTGGTGCGGCGCGTGTTCCCCGGCCACGCCTATGTTTCGCTGGACCTGCCGGCGGCCGCCGAACAGGCCGAAAACAGCCCGCGGCGTTTTTTGAGCGATTATCCGGAACCGCTGGTGATCGATGAGGTTCAGTATGCCCCGACCCTTTTCCGACACCTGAAAGTCAAAATCGACGAGGACAAACGGCCGGGCCGCTTTATTCTTACCGGCTCGCAAAACTTTCACCTGATGCAGGGAATCTCCGAGAGCCTGGCGGGACGCTGCGGCGTGCTGCAGATGCTGAACCTGTCATTGGACGAACTGACGACAAGCGTACCCGATGTTTCCGAAGGGACTTACCTGTACAAAGGCGGTTGGCCGGAACTGCATGCCCGCTCCGACCTCGACCCGCATTTCTGGTATGCCGCCTACCTGAGCACTTATCTGGAAAGGGATGTGCGCAACATCCTGAATGTGGGAAGCCTAAGAGACTTCGACCGGTTCCTGAGAGCGGCTGCCGCCCGCACGGGCCAGTTGCTGTCCTTTTCCGATCTTGCGCGGGATGTCGGCATCGCGCCCAACACTGCCAAACAGTGGCTGTCGGTGCTGCAGGCCTCCGGGCAGATCCTGCTGCTGGAACCCTACCATCGGAACCTCGGCAAACGCCTGGTGAAATCCCCTAAAATTTACCTGTGTGACACCGGGCTGGCGCTTTTTCTGATGGGATTCGACAGCTGGGAGGCCGCGGCGCGGTCGCCGGTTGCCGGAGCGCTCTGGGAAACCCATGTCGTGATGCAGGTCGTCAAGCATTTCACGGCAAAGGGGATAGTTGTGCCGCTCTGGTTCTGGCGCACCGCCGCCGGCGCGGAGGTCGATCTGCTGATCGAGCGCGGCGGCCGTTTTACGGCCATCGAAGCCAAGTTCACCGAGAGGCCGGAGCCAAACGACCTGAAGGGAATCGCCGCTCTCGAAAGCTTCTATGGGCCAGAGAGCCTGATCGAGGGGATCATCGCCTGTCGCACGGCGCGGGTTTACAAGATGACTGCCGGGATTTCCGCGGTTCCCGCGCAACAGATCGCCCAACATCTCGAATAGAAGAACAAAAGCAGGCGAAAAATTTTTCGGCCCTACGGCGCCCATGAACGCCCAAAGACCACGCATGAAAATGCCGTCCGGTCAATTTCTTCTTCAACCCGCAATGCCATTTTTCCCGTTTTTTTGTAGGTCCGTCTCTTCAGAAGCAGAAGTAATACCGGCGTATGCTTCTCCTTCCGCTGTCCTTATCATCACCGGCCTGCCGATCAGCTCGGCCAGCGGGAGAACGACCAGGCCTTTTCTTCGGATCCCCTCAAGCAGGTGTTCGATCTCTTCGGCCCACAAAGACTGCAGAGAGGCGGACCGTGGCGGGATGTCGTGCAGAAGCACGATGTCATCCGGCCGGATGCGCCGCAGAATTTTTTGCGACAGATGCCGGAGCCAGCGGTTGCCGCCGTCGCAGGCGCGGCAACTGAAATTCACCGCGTACATCCCTGCGGCCCGCAAGACCGGCCGCAGCCGGGGGCCGGTGATGCCCGCCGGTGGACGAAAAGCCAGGGGCGCGATGCCATGCGGGCGCAGCACATCCTGAACGGCCGCGATGTCGCGCCTGATGGCATTGCAGCGCCTGAAGGTCATGAACACATCGTGGTGATAAGAGTGGTTAGCCACCGTATGCCCGTGGCCAAGGATTTCTTCTATCAGCCGGGGGTAGAGGCCGGCCTTGCGGCCGTTCACGAAGAAGGTTGCGGTGACCCCGTGTTTTTTCAACAGCCGCAGCAACTCCGGCGTGGTTAGCGGGTCCGGTCCGTCGTCGAAGGTCAGGGCCACGGCCTTCAGTCCGGATGATCCGCGGCTGACGACCGGCAGGAAAAAGCTCGAGCGCGGAAAAAACGGCGCCGCGAAGCACGCCACCACAAACCCGGCCAGCACGATCAGGCTCAGCCGGAAATCCACGAAGGCCAGAAGAAAAGCCAACAGGAACAACCCGCCGCCGATCCGCTCTCCAATCGACAGCCGCCGGAATTTCTCCCCATATTTTCTTGCGGCTTTCGGCATGTCGGCACGATCCCCGATCATTTCAATTTTTGCGCGTGCCCGCAAACGGTTCCCTCCCTCAGGGTGCTCGTCGCGCGCACTGCGTCAGCTGCAAGCCAGACGAGTTCACCGTTGTTACCGGAAGGCAGCGTGTCGGTGATTCCGAAGCCCGCCCGGTCGATCATCTCCTCCAATCGCTCCGCGGACCGGTAGCAAGCCGTTAAGCCGGCCAGGCGAAGCTTCGTGTTTTCGAGCCACCACACCCAGGGCAGCCGCCGCTGCGGACGGATCGACGCGCGGATGATCAGGCGTCCGCCATCGGCGCGCAGGCGCTCTCCCACTCTGGCGAGAGTGAGCCGGAGGGCCTCGTCATCCAGGAAATGAACCATGTCGAGCATCGTCGTCAGATCGGCCGCCCGGGGGACCTCCGGGACATCCGGAGCCCGCCCCTGGACGATGCGGCCGCGAGGGCCCACCGCCAGGGAAGCAATTCGGACCCGCTCTGCGGCAGGCTCGATCCCGTAGAGAAAGGCTTCCGGGAACCGCTCGATGAGCCAGCTGGCCGGCACGCCGTAGCCGCAGCCAATGTCGATGATCGTTGTGACGGTCGTACTGGATTTAAGGATCTGCGACAATTCGGAAAACATCGGATCGAACCGCAGTTTGAAGCGGGCGAAGAGCCGCGGATAGGCTTCCAGGTTGTGGTAGCGGTTCAAGACCCGGTCGTGCAACCTCCCGCTTTTCGAAGCCTCGCCCTGGCGCCGGTTCTGCATCCAGCCCAGCACCGGCGGCAGGATGACGAAAGCGCCGATCATCGAGTAGCCGATGCCCAGAAACGAGGTGAGACCGGCGCTTTTGAGCAGAGAGTGATCGGCCGTACCCAAGGTGCCGAAGCCGATCAGGGTGGAGGCCGCCGACATGAAAACCGCCATGCGGATCAATCCGAAGGAGGGATGTGCGAGCGTGCCGTAGCGTTGATAGGAGCGGACGAAGAAAAGCGAGTAGTCGATCCCCATTCCCAAAACGACGATCGAGAGCATCAGCCCCGGTATGTCCAGCGGATGCCCGATGAGGGTCATCGTCCCGAGGGTGGCGATAAGCGCGAAGGCGACCGGCAGGAGGCTGATCAGGGTGAGCGTGAGATCGACGAAGAAAACGAGCAGCAGAACGGCAACACTCACCGCGATGATGACAAAGAGTTTCAGGAAGGTGTGAAAGAGGAGTTTTCCCAGCCTTTGCGAAAAAAACGCCGGGTCGAACAGGCGGCCGAAAGACGCGTAGCGGTCATGAAATCGCTGCGCATCATACGCCGGTCCGGTGGTCAACGTGGCCACCTGAATCCATTTCGACCCGTCCCCGCCCCTGGAAATTCCCAGGAAGCTGAAGTATTCAGCCGGTATCGCGAATGCCGCGTCCGGTTCGGCATCTGTTTGCAGCATCTCGAAAAAAGCCGTGAAGGCATCGGTCGAAAACCCCGCAGCGCCGGAAAAATCGGCGATGTTCGCTTTGAGTCTGTCGATTTTATCGTCGGTCCAGAACTGCTTCCAGTCGCTGAAATTTTCGCGGCGACGATCCGGGCCCGGAAAAACCATGGACGGCGCGAAACCAGCCGAGAAAAATCCGGTCTTAAGGTCTTCTTCCAGGTGTCGGGCCAGCAGGTCTGCCTGTTGCCGAAGCCCGGCGAGACTGTCTCCTTCGGTCAGCACGAAGACTTTGTCGAAGATATCGCCCCACACATCGGCCAGGAGCTGTTCGGCGGCGCGGGTGTCGCTGCCGACCGTGTTCATGGCCTTTAAGCTCACGTTGAAAACCGGTTTCGCGAAGAAAAGCATCACTGTGCTGAAGACAACTGCGATCAAGAGGCCCGGCTTGCCGGTCCGGGCCATGGCATCCGCCACCTGTTGCAGCGGCAGCAAGCGGGGCCTTCCGGCCGGCATTTCAGGAAAGATTATCGGAAAAACGGTGTGGACGAAAATAAAGGAGATGGCGATCCCGAGCATCGTGAACTGCCCCAGCTGGACGAAAACCGGAAACCCGCTGAGGCAAAGGGCCCCGAAGGCACCGATGCTGGTGAGCACGGCCAGCAGCCCGACGTTCCAGACTTCCTCCGAGGCCTCTTTTCCGCCGGCGGCATGGGGCCGGTCCAGGAAAAGAAGATAAGCAATGCCCTGATCGACGGTGATCGAAATGATCGCCCCTCCGAAACCAAGGACCATGATCGATACCGACTCATGGAAAAGAGAGAAGACAAAAAGAGCCAGCATGGTGCCGGCAAGGGCCGGCAGCAGGGAGAACAACCCGAGGACCGGCCGCGGAAAGGCAAAGAGCAGCAGCACCGCGATGCCGATGGTGGCCAGGGTGATGGCGACGGTGACGTCTTTTCTGATAATCAGTTCGTTGTCGAGAGCCGCGCGGTAGGCTCCGACCGGGGTCAGGCTCACCTGCCGGCCCGCCCGCCCGAACTCACGGTCGAGTTCGGCCGCCACCCCGTCCAGCAGTTTTGTGGCCGCACGGGCAAAGACCGTGTCCGTTCCGGACGAGCGCGGGGCGGCGGTCACCAGGAGATGACGACCATCGGCGGAGAGAAGGTGCCCCTGCTGAAGGCGGGCACCGGTCGCCGGGGCCAGCTGCGAGAGCCGGGCCAGGACCAGGCCCCTGAAATCAAGCGGGTCCCGCGAAATCAGTGCAGCCTGCCCGATGCTCTCGAGCCCCTGCAGGCTTGCCAGGAGCTGTCCCAGGCGCTGTTTGATCGCTGCGGGCTCTGTCAGCGGCTGAATGCGCTCCTGCAGCTGCGCGGCCGAAAAGAGCACCGGCAGATTCTGGGTCACGGTGTCGATCAGCCCGGGCATCAGCTTCTGCATGTCTTCCAGCCCAACGCTTCTGAACAGCCCGCTTTGCGCCAACCGCTTTTCCACCAGCCGGCCGCAGGCCATGAGGGCATCGATGTCGGTACTTGCGAGGGCGACATCGACCACTATCTGGCTTTGCAGCGGGTGATTCGCGAACAGGTAAGCCGCGTCCGCTATAACCGTATCGCCCTGGGGCAGAGACCCGACGATGTCGGTGTCGATGTGGAGCCGGTGAAGCCCGACAGCGAACAGCGCGCTCACGATCAGCACGGTGAATGCCAGGAAACGCCAGTTCAAGGGCGTCTTCTTCACTGACTTCTGTATGAAAGCAAAAAAAGGATTGGGCATCGATTATACCGGCGGCCGCCGGAAAAATCTTGCGAAGTTATCGGAAAAACGACACCGGGTCATGTTCGTAAAAAAAGAATCAGCAAAAACGCGATCACGAGCAGGTGCAGCCCGAGAATGGCCAGCCGATTGTAATGAAACCACTCGTTCATCTTCTGAATTCTTGAAAGCCCCCCGCACATCCGGCGAAACCGGTCGAGCATTAAAAGACGCCGGTTATCGGTCCGGGAATTGCTTTGGAAAGCAAACGCGGGATGGGCGGCATGGGCGTTTCCGGCCATGTGGCGCAGCAGTAGATCGTAGGGAATCTTTTTGGGTGGCAGCGCGACCAGCACTTCGGCGAACGCGCGCTCGACGGCATAGGCGTGGGTCAAACTGCGGTAGCGCACCGTCAACACGGCTCTGTTCTTGGTCTTTCGACTGCGGTACACCAGACACCCAAGGAAAAAAATCTGCCACGCCGCGGTCGTCGATAGAAAATCGATGCAACCGGCCAGCACCGCCGCGCTGAACCGGTCGAAAACGACATCGTCTTCAAAAATCATAATGGTTCGGGCGCCGGCGGCGATACCTTTTCGCAGGCAGGCCATATGGGATTCGTATATGCCCTGCTCGGCATCCACCGGATGCCTTTCCACGATGACAAATTCGACCCGGTCCGCCAGATCGACTTTTTCAAACTGAACCCGGGCCAGCCGGCGCCGGTCCTGGCGCTCATCCAGGGAAATGCAATAAATGGCGTCAAAATAGGCCCACAGGCCGCTCAGTGACGATACGGTCATCTTTTTAAACCCTTGATCGCCGTGCGGTCGATCGCGTATGATTCAAGATCGGCGAACAATTGAAGACCCGTGGACGGCGGCCGCTGCAAATGACCTCGAAGTTGATCAAAAAGATATCTCAAACCGAATTCGTGCGATCGGCCGTTGCCGAGAAGGCGGACCTGAGCGCCTTCAAAAAACGGCCGACGGTCAGGATCGTCGCGGGCGTATTTCTGATCGGCTTCAGCTACGTCATCGGCTGGCCGGCCGTCGGTGCCCTCTCGGCCCTGGCCGTCTACCTGCAAAAGCCCCTGGTGGCCATCATCGGCGGCCCCCTGACCTACGGCCTCTCGCACCTGGTTTTTCTGGCCGGGATGTATCTGGCCGGGGCCGAGTACACCCGCATATTCCTGAGATGGGCGACGCGCATGGCCGCGGAAAAGTTCATGACCGATTAGCGGACTTACAGATGTCCTATCTGGCGCAGCACGGTCGGTAGGGTCAGGCTCTAAATCACCGCGAGCGCCTTTTTGTGGCAGGCGGAGAGCGCGCCGAAAACCAGACGGGCCTGGAGGAAAGGACAAAGCCCGACCCTCTTTGTTGACCCGGCGGCAGTCGAACCGGGCATTTACCGGTGGCGGTCTTTAAAAAATTCCCAGATGATGCCGGCCGCATCAAAATTCTTCAGGGGATCGTCTTCCGCCAGGTTTTTCGTAAAGTATTCACCGGGCCAGACGTGCCCCCAGTCCCTGATCAGCCAGAGTGCGACGCTCGTGTCATTTTTACAGTTCTCCCAGGATTTCACCAGCACCCTTTCAATCCTGATGGACCGGATGACCGGCTCCGGCGGGCAACCATTGCGATCGACCCAGAAGGCAACCGAATCCTCTACCGGCCAAAAGGTTCGGGTCCCGCCTCTGTGGCGGCTAACGCCGCCTTCGAAGAGGATGTCATCGTCCGCCAGTCCGTGGAAGGTAATGACGGACAGCGGCCGCACAGGTTCCGGGATGCGCCACTCCGGTGCATCGGCAGAAGGTCTTCCACCGATTGATGCCGCCAGTGGCGCAACGGCAGCCAAAAGATCTCCTTTCTCGGCTGCGAATCGGTACGCCAGCATCCCCCCGTTAGAGAAACCGACCATGTAGACGCGATCGGCATCGATCGAAAGCCGCGAGCCGACATCCTCGATGGCGGCGGCGATAAATCCCACATCGTTTATGTCGTCAGCGGCGGCTTTTCCGCAGCAGTGCCCGGCGTTCCAGTGCTGCAGAAATCCCAATATGCCGATTCCGTTTGGGTAAAGGACGATGAAATTTTCACTGTCCGCCAGTCGGCTGAAACCGGAAAATCTTTCTATCCCCGCCGCCGTATCAAAGGCACCGTGGATAACGACGACAAGCGGTGACGCCACGTCCGACCTGTACCCGGGAGGGATATGGACCAGGTAGGTGCGGTTAAACCCGTTAAAACGGATGTCGACCGAACCCCGGTAGGTTTTCGGCCCCTCAACTCGAGCGTTCTGCGGCAAAGTGGCGCTACAGCCGTTTTGCATCCACCCGGCAACCAGAAGAAGGATCCCTGCAAGCATTTGAAGAATTCTGGTGTCTTGTGTCATCGGAACTCCAGGGGCATCCGCCGAAGGCCGTGAGACGGCAGGATGCCCGCATAGATCCCGCACCCGATTTATCGGTCCGTTTTCACCCAGCCGCGTTTCACGGCGCGCATGCGCACGCCGGAAGCCGTTTCACACAGCCGGCCGGCGGCATCGACTATCCACAGGTCGAAAACCAGCAGGGGCGGTTCCACGCGAACCGGATACACATGTCCGACGTAGCTGTTGCCGGGGCCGGTTCGCCTGAAGATCCGGCGCCGGTCGATGCCTACCGGAAAGGCGAAGATGTCTGCGAAACGCCGGCCCCAGACGCAGGCAGCCTGGAGGGCCGCATCCAAGGCAAAAGGCGAGCCGAGCCGCCGCCCGCTGCTGTTACCCCCCGCCGGCTCGACCGGGGTCCGGATGTCCGCTACGACCCCGGCGGCGCCGAGCCGAAGCCGCGTCAAATTGCGATAGGCCGGTCCGAAGGGCACCAGGTCCGGATAAATGGAATCGGCCTCGATGGTGTCACCAACCTCCGCCAATGCGGATGCCGTATCGGGCGGCGGACCCGGTATCGCAGACGGCCGGCTCGCTTCGGGTGAAAAAAACAGTCCGGCGGCATGTTCCTTGAGACGCGTCATCGACGCGGGCTTTACTTGCGTGCGGGTTGCCAGTGCGGCGCGAACCGCACCGTTCGCATTCAGCGCCACGTCGCAAAAGGCCGCCGTGGTCTGCATCCGGGTATCGAGATACAGAAATTTGTCGAACCGCAGACCGGCCATGGCCGTCACACCGGTTCCCGGCCGAAAACCGATGGCCGCGCGCGCCAGAATCTCCGTCGCTTCGACGGCCGGCAGCACGGCCCGGCCCTCGAAGCAATGGTCCTTCAGATGGGAATCGTGCGGGATCTCCACCGGCCGGCGCGCCGAGGCGACTATTGGGGAAAAATCTTCCATAGCCGGGCCGTCTTGTCGTCCACCGCCACCGGGATTCCGGCAGCATTGACCGCGCAGTGGCGCGTGAAGCCCCGGCAGGCCATGTCCCGGGTTTCCTCGCGCATGATCACGTAGTCGAAGCGCAGTTTGACCCTTTCCAGAAGCGCCGGCCGGGTATAGATGCACATGGCATCGTCATAGTAGACCGGGTTGTAATAGCTGACGCCTATTTCTATAACCGGGTAGATGGTCCCGCCCTGCTCTATTTCCTTGTAAGGGTAGCCGGCAGCGCGCATCAGGGAGGCCCGCCCGAACTCGAAATAGCGCAGGAAGTTGGCGTGATACACCACCTGCGAGCGGTCGGTGTCGGCATACAGCGTCCGGAGACGGCTGCAGTGCCAGACCAGCCCCGCGGTTTCATCCCGCACGTAGCGCGGATCGTCGCCGAGCGCCTGCGGGACGAAGGGCTTTGTTCGCACGTCACACTCCTTTGAAGATGACACAGCAGTTGGTCCCGCCGAACCCGAAGGAATTGGAGAGAAAAAACTCGTAGCGCTGCCGGCGCGCGGTGTGCGGCACCACATCGATGTCGGCCAGTTCCGGATCGGGCAGATGGTTGACGGTCGGCAGGACCATCTCCAGCTGCATCGCCTCGATTCCCAGGGCGGCCTCGATCGCGGCCGAAGCCCCGAGCGTGTGCCCGATCTGGGACTTGTTGGAAGAAACCGGTATTCTGGACAACTGGGCGCCGAAAACCTCCCGCAGGCAGTCGATTTCGACCCGGTCGCCCTTCTGGGTCGAGGTGCCGTGCGCGTTCACATAGCCGATGTCGCCCGGCGCCAGGCCGGCATCCGCCAGCGCCTCTTTAATGGCGCGGATGATCGTGGCGGCATTCGGTAATGTGAAGTGGTGCGCATCGGAAGTCCAGCCGATGCCCATGACCTCGGCCCGCGGGGTCAGGCCGCAGGGCGCCATCATCTCCTGGGCCGCCAGGACCAGGACCCCTGCACCTTCCGACAGGACGATTCCCTTGCGGTCGTGGCTGAAGGGCCGCGAGGCCTGGGTCGGATCGGCCCAGGCCCGGTCCCGCGGCCCGACATAAATGGTGGCCATCATGTTGGCGAACCCCTGGATGACCTCGGGAATCAGGGCGGTGTCGACGCCGCCGACGAGGGCGAAATCACAATCCCCGTCGCGTATCATCCGGGCCCCGATGCCGATGGCGTGGTTGCCGGACGCACAGGCCCCCTGGGGCGAGAACACCGGTCCGGTGAACCCCTTCAGCATGCCGGCCTTGCCGGCCGGGACGTTGGCACACAGGTTGGGCAGCAGATAGGGGCTGACCTTGAGCGGGCCGCGGTTGACGTAATTGTCCATCGCGACCCGGAAAGCGTCGGTGCCGTTTAAGGCCGAGCCGATCAGGCAGGCGGTGCGGGGGCCGGTGTCGCCGTCGATCGTCAGTTTTGCCCGCTCCAGCGCCTCGTTGCAGACGGCCATCGTCAGAAAGACATATCCGGCGTTCCAGTTGGACACTTCCCTGGGCCCGATAAAATCCAATGCCGCCGGGTCCCAGTCCGGAATCTCCCCCACGATGGAAAATCCCGACTCCATCGGGAACCGGGTCAAGCGCCTGAAACCCGCATCGCCGTTGACCGCCCGTTGCCAGGTGGCGTCAAACGTCTTGCCGAGCGGCGTCGCCACGCCGTATCCCACGACAAAGACGCGCCGGTTGAGAGGTGCTTTCATAGGTTATCGACCTGATTGAACTCGGTACCGTGCATCTCAGGCTGCACGGTGCAGCACCACGCAGGCGTTGCATCCGCCGAAACCAAAGGCATTCTTCAGCACGAACTCCTGCGCGAGACTGCGCGCCCCCTCGGCCACGCAATCGAGCGGCAGCTTCGGATCGGGGGTGTGATTGATGGTCGGCAGCAGCGTGCCCCTTTGCATTCCCTCGATGGCAAAGATGGTTTCGATCGCGCTCGAAGCGCCCATGGCGTGACCGGTCAGGGACTTGTTGGCCGAGACGGGCGGAACATGATCGCCGAAGATTGACTTGAGGGCCTGATATTCGACTCTGTCGCCGACTTTCGTGGACGTGGCATGAGCATTTACGGAGACGACATCATGCAACGATATCCCGGCCGTGTCAATGCTCTCGACCATGCACCGCGCCACGGTCTCCAGCCGCGGGGCCACGAAGTGGCGGGCATCGGCGGTCATGGACCATCCGGCCAGTTCGATACCGGCCGCCAGGCCGTGCGCGGCGGCAAAGTCGCGGGTGGCCAGGATGAGGCAGCCCGCCCCCTCGGAAATCACGAACCCGCGCCGGTCGATAGAAAAAGGCCGGCTGGCACGGGCGGCCGGCTCCGACCGCCCCGGTTTGTCCTGAAAAGCGCCGTTCATGGTCGCGAAGCCGGCCACGATCGGTTCGACCAGCGCGAAGTCGACCGCCCCGCAGATGGCGACATCAGCCCGGCCGGCCGCCAGAAGCATGGCGCCGACGATCACCGAGGTCAGCCCGGTGGCGCAGGCGGTGACGGTGGCCGTGATCGGGCCCGTGGCTCCCGTCAGGATCGACACCTTGCCGCCCACCATGTTGATGCACGAATTGGGGTTGGCGTAGGGCGGCGGCAACCGGCCCTCGGCGATCATCCGCCGGTCGGCCGCCAGGACCGCATCCTGCCCGCCGACCGCCGAGCTGAACGTCACGGCGACCCGCGGTGCGAGCGCGGGGGTGATGTCGATACCGCTTTTGGCCAGGGCCCGGTGAACCACCAGCAGGCCGTACTTGAAAATCGGCGACGGCCAGAGCGCCAGGCTGCGGGGGCTCAGGAAAGGATAGGGGGCGGTGTCGATCTCGTCCACCTCCCCGGCAATTCGCACCGGGAATTCCGCGGAAACGGGAAACCGGGTCAGCCGGCCGATCCCGCTCAGGCCCTTGACGGCCCGATCCCACTGGGTCTCCATGTCGGTCCCCAACGCGGAAACGGCATCCCAACCGACGATGACAGGATTATTGGACGTCATAGATCAAGCACGTAGGGGCGAAAAATTTTTCGCCCCGACCAGATTAGGAATACGAAACCGATCCGAAATAATATTTAAACCTCAGAACCTTATACCCTAAACCTCTGAACCCTGAACCTCTAAACGATCACCACGGAATAAACTGGTAGAGCTTGGCGAACATCTCGTAGACCTCGATCCAGTTCTGCAGGTCGCGGGTCGTGCGGATGTGGGCGCGCTTGTTGACCATCACCCAGCTCATGTGCGCGGCGCCGTCCTTGCAGGTCGAGCAGTCTCTTGTTTCCGAGGTGCAGCAGCGGTGCATGGTCTGTAAATCCGAGGCCCAGCGGATGAACTCGATCAGGCGTTTGGGCCGCGGGTTGCGGTGATCGAGCGGCAGGGTGACCGATGGGCACTGGTCCCAGCCGAAGCGCCGCCCCAGCATTTCGCCGGTGGTGATGATTTCGTGATAGTATTTCGAGGAGATGACGGCCGCCGGGTAGGCGTCCAGCATGGCGTCCATTTCGGCGCGGATGTCCGCCAGTTGCCGCGCGGTCCATGAAAACCCGTCCACGCCCTCATCGTTTGAGAGCAGCTGCATGTGGACCTTCAGGCCCGCGGCACTGATTTTTCGGATGACTCTTTCGGTCTTTCCGATCTGATGCGGAGTGATAGTGTAGAGATAGTAGGCGTGCGGATCGCCGGTGTAATTTTTACTCGACACCCGGAAGGTGTCCTTGCCGCGCAGGGTCTTCTCGTCGGCCTCGTCGCCCCACAGGGAGATTCCCACCATCAGGTCGGGAAACCGGTCGCGCGGCACCTTGATCAAGCCGTTGGTGGCGCAGAAAGTGGGCAGGCGCCGGTAGAATGCCTCGATGCGGTCCAGGCACAGCGTGGGTTCCCCGCCGATCAAAATCGCCAGGTTCACGCCGCGCTTCTTTTCCCGGTCGATAAACTCTTCCCACTTCCGGATGTCGTTTTCCTCGGGGGCGGCCTTGTGTTCGTCCGAGGAGAAGAAAAAACAGCCTGTGCAGCGCAGGTTGCACCGGTTGGTCACATCGTAGATCGAGCTGCGGATGTTGAGCTTCGATATCCGCTTGTAGCGGGCATGCCACTCGGGATCCAGCAAGGAGCTGACGGTCTGCATGAAAGATCTCCCTGATAACCGGCCGCGGGCGCGCGGCAAGGCGTTTTGCTCGGCGGCCGTGGTCAGAAAAGTCCGTAGCCGGGCGGCGCGGGCGGCGAATCGCAAAGATTGGGCCCCTTTTCGTACCCCATGACCCACACGGCCAGATACGTGTCCACATAATCGAGCCAGGCCCTGAAAACCTGCGGGTCGGTCGCATGCCTGAACATCCGGGCCGTGACCACGGCGCTGCCAGCGGCATAATGGCGGCAGTCTGTGCAGTCGGTGTCCGGCACGCAGCAGGCCGCGCCCGGATTCCAGGTGAGGTCCGTCCGGTACTGTCTGAACGACCGGCCCAGACCGACCGCGGCCGAGGGGTTCACACGGGGGTACGGGCAGCTGAACAAAACATTCAGCCCCGAAGAGTGGGTGTGCACGACGGCGTTGTAGGGCGAAAAAAGAACCGTGCCGGGATAGCTTTTCAAGAGCCCGGTCATGGTGTCGCGACATTTTGCGAGCGATGCCGCCGTGTGGCGCAGGCCGCCGTCGTAGCCCACCGGGGCCGAAAACATGTTGAAGGTCAAGCGGGCGCCGGCGGCGGCCAGCCGGTCGGCGACCGGGCGGGCCTGATCGATATTCTCGCGCGTAAAGGTATAAACGAACACGGCCCGCGGATCACCGCCGTAATTCTCGAGCTGCCGCCCCAGCATGTTTCCGGCCTTGCGAATCCGCCGACTGGTCTCGTCCGAGCCCCAGACCGAAATGTGGATCCGGTATCCAATCGAGGGCGGAATCGGCACCAGCCCGTTGGTGGCGATGGCCCCGAGCGGCATTTCCCGGTAGCAGGCCTCGCAGAGGTCGGGAACCAGCGCCGGTTCGGCACCGGCTAAAACCACATAGGTGATGCCGCGTTTTTTTTCGGCCTGCATCAGCCGGCGCCACGTCCCGGGATCACTGGTTTCGGAAGTAAACTGTTTTTCCCCCGCAAAGTAGTAACACCCGTCGCAGCGGATATTGCAGCGGCTGGTCATGTCATACGTCGATTCACGCAGAAAAAACCATTTTTTGACCTTCTGCCAGCGCTTCCGGATGCGGGGGTCGGCCAGGATATCGGAAAACTTCCATTCGGCCGTCGCTGTCGGATTCGCACTGCTGTCGGATATTTTGTCCACGATCACCACATGCGTCGATGAATTTTCATTGAGAAAATCCCTCTGCCCCTTTGCGTAATGGGAAAGATCATCTACCTTCGCCGAGGGACGGTCGGAAGGGATTTCAGACTGTGGCCGTAACGACGAATGACCGCCCTACGCAGCGGCACCCTCGGCCGCCTTTTCCTTTAGCTTCCGCTCGACATACTCGGCAATCAGGCGAACCGTGGTCAGCTTCGGGTAGTCGTCCTCATCGATCCGGATCGCATACTCGTCGCGGATCACCAGGGCGACGGTGGCCAGGTCCATGCTGTCGATGCCCACTTCGTCCACCAGATCGATTTGGGGATCGAATGTTTCCGGTGTCACATCTTCGAGTTTGAGTTCCTGAATCATGATCTCGGCCACCCGCAGGGTGATGGTGTCAATGCTGTTCATTTAGGCGCACTCCTTGGTCTGAAATGTCCGGCAGCACCCGCAGCTCCGTGCCGCCGGCCTCGAGCGTCATATTGCCGCTGCAGGCGATGTCGTCGCCGACGAGGATCCGGAAGCTGAAGACCCCCTCCTTGTCCCGCTTTGGCATGACGTGTATTTTCAGGCGATCCAGCGGCCGGATGATCTTTTTGAATTTGACCCGGCTGAATCCGATCAGCTTGAAGAGCCCCGGGCGGGCCTTGCAAACGGTGTCATATGCCATCCCGAGTTGGGCCACCCCCGGCAGGACCGGGTCGCCGGGAAAGTGTCCCGCAAACCACAGTGATTCCGGCGAAACGCAGACTTCGGTCGTCATTT
This sequence comes from Desulfobacterales bacterium, assembly GCA_049281435.1. Taxonomy (GTDB): domain Bacteria; phylum Desulfobacterota; class Desulfobacteria; order Desulfobacterales; family SG8-13; genus JARFQH01. The sequence goes on along the minus strand of JBAPSB010000327.1, from coordinate 2,901 downwards.
CTCCGGAGCCTGAAATGTCGATATGATTCAGTCCGTGCCACATAGACCGGTATTATTATCCGAATTTAATAGAAAAATCAACCACTAACCTTAAGCACCGGCTTTTCAGCGAATCCGGAGTTCCCACAGCGGGCCGACATGACCGCGGGCATGCATCCGGGAAATGACGCCGGCGGTTTGTGCGCCGCCGTCGCCCACAATCCAGTTCAACCGCCCGGCGGCATGCTCCCGCACCGCGGCCAGGATCGCGCGGCCGTCGATCGCGGGCGACCGGTAAAAAAGCGGTTCCAGCAGATTGCCGGCCGCGCCGGCCTGCCCTTCCCGGCAGGCGGTCGTGTACAGACCGGTCCGGGGGTAAATACGCATCCCGCAGAAAAAAAAGAGCGCGCATTTGTCGAGCCCTTCGAGGCGATCGAGGGTTTGCGCCATCGTCGCGGGGGTCTCGCCCGGCCCGCCCAGCAGGATGTAGTGGGCTACATGCAGGCCGGCCGCAACCGCCGCGGCGTGCGCCGCAAATACCTCTTCGGCCTGAAAAGGTTTGCGATACGCCTTCAGCACCGCATCGCAAAGGGATTCCGTGCCGAATTCGACATGGGTCAATCCGGTGCCGGCCAGAATCCGGTAGTAGTCTGTGGTCGCGGCGACGGGTGAAAAAAAGGCCCCCCAGGGGATGGACACCCCGGCCTCTTTGAAAGCCCGGGCCACGGCCAGGCTGTGATCGGGATCGGCATTAAAGGCCGAATCGGTCACGAAAAAATAGCGCGCGCCCGCTTCCTGCAGCCGGCGGGCGGTCCCGGCGACCTCCCGCGGGTCGAACAGCCGCATCGCGCGCCCTTCGATATTCGGATAGGTGCAGTAAATGCAGTTGAACCGGCAGCCGCGCTTGGTCTGCAGATTCAACATGCCGCCGTTGGCAAGGTAATAGGCCAGGTGCGGCCGGTTCGAATCGAACTGTCTGACGATGCCCTCTTCCCATGGTTGCGGGAATATCACCGGGCCGTGCCGGGTGACGACACCGGGAATCGAGGCGGCGTCCGCGCGGTTTTCGAGGGCTTCCAGCAGCAGGGCCAGGCGCTCGCCCTCGCCGATGATCCCGTAATCGGCCGCCAGGGCACGCATCATTTCACCCGGAAAAATGGTGAACCCGCTGCCGCCGAGGACGATCGCCGCGCCCGAGCGGGCGCGGATATCGGCGGCCAATTTCCGGTAGCCCGCAAAAAAGCCCTTGGGGTTGGAGGCGTCGGTGGTGTCGATATTGCGCAGGGAGATGCCGACAATATCGGGTGCAAAATCGTCGATGGCCGCCGCCAGTGCGTTTTCGTCGGCTGCCGCATTCAGGTCGAGAAGTCGCACCGCATGGCGGGCGGCTATCGCGCCGGCAACGTAATCGAGCCCGAGCGGATAGACCGGGTAGGGCTGGGTCAGCGTGTTGGCGGAAACCAGCAGGACTTTCATCGTCGCAGCACCTCGACCGCCGTAACGGTATTTCCGAGCCCCAGGACCAGGATGCCCTTGCCGTTAAGCCGGATGGGGCCGCGGTCGCACAGCGGACCGGGGATGGCGCCGGCCCCGGTGTAGGCGGCCGCCAGGGACACGGCCACGGCCGAGGCCGAGGCAAATTCCCCGATCAGGGATCGATAGTCGATCACCGGCTGGGTAAACCGGTTGCCGTTTAAAAAGGCCGCCAGTTGAGCGGCGCCGGCCGGTCGCCCGGCCGCCGGGATTCCGACCATAAACGCCCCGTAGCGCGCCCGGATGAGTTCCGGTCCGCCCAGGCTGTTCACCAGCGCCTGCGCGAAGTCGGCACCCCCTGTGGGCCGGGCGTAAAATGCCGGAAAAACCGTCACGCCCGCCGCCGTCGAGTCAGGACTGAGCAGCAGCGCCGCTCCGCCGGCCGCCGGAACGGCGCCCGCCCGAACCGAGGCATCGAAGAGGGCCGAGAGCGGATCGTGATACTCGTCGGCACCGATGACCAGGCTCGTTTCACCCGGCCCCCGGGCCAGCCAGACGGCGGCCATGAGCGCCTGCTCGAATGACGCATCGCCGCCGGTTACGGTCACGTTGGCGCCGGTGCTGCCATACATCATCGCCACCTGACCGGCCGGCGCGTTGTGGACCGAACCGATGAAATCGGTCGGGCTGGGAAACCTTTCGCCGGTTTCGAACAGGCCCTTCAGAAATGCATGCGTTTCGGAGAGCGCGCCCCAGCCGGTACCAAAAAAAATGGTGGCCGGTGCATCGGTTGCCCCCGACCGGCGCCGGGCGTCTTCGGACAGGGCCATCACCATACGCGGCAGGCACTTGAGCCGCCTGACCCGCTGAACCGGCAACAGGGCGGATATCTCGTCCGGGTCGGGAATGCCCCGGCACGATCCGTTTGCCGCGAGGCGTGCCAGGGTGCCGTCGGTGGTTCCGGCGCCGGTCACACACGCCAGTGAGACCACCCGCATCGGGCAAGGTCCGTCCTGACTCGCCCCTTTCCGCCCGGCCTGCGGCGAGCCGACCACCACCGCGGCATTGTTGCCGCCGAAGCCGAATGAATTGACCAGGACCGTTTCGACCGGCGCCCGGCGGGGACGGGGTTCGGGTGTCAGTTTGAGTTCCGGATCCAGGCGACCGGTGCCGGTGTTGGCCGGAACCAGTCCTGCATCGATGCAGATCCCGGCCGTGACCGCCGCCAGGGCGCCCGCCGCCGCCAGCGAATGGCCGGCGGCACCCTTGGAGGAAGACATCGGCGGCGGAAAATCCCCGAACAGGCGGTTGACGGCCCGCGCCTCGGCCGCATCGTTGTCCGGTGTGCCGGTGCCGTGCAGGCTGATGACGTCGATGTCGGCCGCGGCCAGGCCGGCGTCAGCGATCGCCGCGGCCATGGCAGCGTAAGCCCCGCGGCCTGCGGGGTGC
>JBAPSB010000326.1:0-4810 GCA_049281435.1 Desulfobacterales bacterium | reverse complement strand
GTCTTGAGACGCCCGCCCAGATCGATCCGGCCCGCCGCGCGCGCCTCGGTATCGAAGGTCACCTCGAGCTCTCTGGACCAATAGGTGAAAGGTTTGTTGATTGTTTCCAGCGCACGCTTTTCGGCCTTGAGGATCGTTAGCGAGGTCTTGCCCCTCTTGATGGCAAGATCGATGGCGACCTGGGCGATTTGATTGATCCGGGCGCGCAGCCGCTGCGAGTGAGCTTTTTTTTCGATGATCCAGTAGGCAATCGTGTTCAACTCGTAGAGGCGCGGGCAGGAGTGTGAGTAGAAGTTGACGATATGGTCCTCGCCGCCCCAGAGTTCCTGCATGCCGGTTAAGCTCTCGAAGACAAAGAAGACATCGCCCTCGACTTCGCCATGGGCCTCGTAGACCGCTTCCATGACCTGGTGGTCGTTGCGCGGGTCGGCCACGCGGATGATCCGGCAGGTTAACCGGGCCGATTGGTCGCGGTAGAATTTTAAAAAGACATCCGAGCCGGCGCCCTTGCCGTAAGTGAAACAATCCAGAATTGTCAAGCGGTCGTTTTCTGCCAAAGGGCCCAGTTGATCCAGCAGGTTCTTCGGCGAACGATCGAAGCTGACATAGATCAGGGGCTTTTTACGCCTCTGGGAGGCCAGGATAAAATTGAGGTAAAAAACGGCGGCCAGGCTACCGGCATCGTCGTACCACACCACGTTGTCCCCGATGTGGAGCCCGCCGAGCAGCCGGTCCAGATGGTCGATTCCGGTCGTGGCTGATGTGATGTCCTGGTCCATTGGGTCACCGCACGCTATATGAACTTTTCTGCCCACTGGTGGTCAAGAGTCGTTGGGAACAATCAGTACGAGAGCAGACTGCAGGGTGAGTGGTTCAGGGTGCAGGGTTCAAGGTTCAGAGACGCCTTTGGCCGCCCGGTTTGATCGTGTAAGAAACCGAGTTTCATATGAGAAGTGTTAAACCGTCAAACGTTGAACCCAGATCGCGAAACCGATCAGTAGAATTCTCATGCACTGTGGCGGCCCGAAGGGCCATGAGCGTTTAACCCGAACAAAGACGTACAGGCACGGCATGCCGTGCCCCTTGTAAGTTAACCCTGCATCGATCCTTTTTCAAAGGAGGACGTTCAAAGGCAATCCACAACTGAATGACATGGACCCGTCGCAACGCGCACCCCTAACCCGCAACGCGAACCCCGTGCAACCCGCATCCCGCGCAGTCCCGTCTCGACGTTAAAGTATATCCACCCGCCTGTCAACCAAACCGCCATCCACCGCCAAGATGCCCGGCAAGGCTCAGAGGTTTCCGGCCAGGGCGAGCTGGTTTGCCGGTACACTGATTTTCAGCGACGGCTGGGTCAGGTCGTGGTGGTTGCGGACGAACGGCACATACACGAGCCGGCAGCTTTGCGGTGCGACGGTGATGGTCGCCAGCCGCGGATAAACTGTTTTACGGGGTTTGACGAAGGCGGCCAGGGTGATTTTCAGGCTGTCGGCGGCGTCTGCGCTCGGCAGGGTGACGGGGTGCAGGTCTCCGCCGGGAAGACCGGCGGCCGGCTCGTCCTGCGGTTGGGCCAGCGTCATCCGGGTGGCCAGGGGCAGATAGGTCTGGGGCCGGATCTTGAAGGCCGGGCTCCAGAAGTGAAAGGGACGCTCGCGCCGGTCCGGGCGCGGGACAATCGGCAAATTGGCTACCGCGACCAGATCGGCAAAGGTGTCCAGCACGAGGCCGGTGATCGCGGGCCTTGTGCGCCAGAAGGGCAGATAGAGGATCGACTCACGGCTGCCGGGCGGCGGCGGAAGATGACCGAAGTCCAGCCGCTCCAAACGGCCGGCGGCCGGCTTCCAGGCCGAATCGCAATTGGGGCAGGTCAGCACGAGCGTCTCCGGCGATCCCTCCAGGTCCCACCCGCAGGCCGGGCAAAGGGTCGCGAGAAACCGCAGGTGCCAATCCGATGGCCCGGCGCCGGCCAGCCTCGCATCGATATCCTGGGGTGTCCCCTCGCCGAACGGTTCGTTCAGGACCGCATCGTAGAGCCGGTCGGCGCCGTAGAAGGGGGCATACACCAGGCTCACCAGTTCACCGACATGCGCCTGATGAAAAATCGGCTGCGGCAGCGGCAGGCTAAAGCTTTGCGTGAAGGTTTGCATCACCTCGTCGAGGGGCAACTGAACGGGCAGGAAGCGCCCCTCGGTCTCCGGGGTCACGAACCGCAGCTTGAGGGCCTGGCTTCTGAAGCCGAGGGAAAGCGGGAAATGGCGCGACACGGCGGCCTGATGGCTGACATCGATGAACTTATGACGCACGCCGTCGCGGACGCAGGAAAACAGCATGCCCTTGAACCGCCAGTAGGGATAGTAGTAGAGGTCCCGGCCCGGCGGGGCCCTGCCCGGCAGAAGGTAACGGAAGCCGCTGCCGGCCGACAGATAGGATTTGACGCGGCAGAATTCGCAGGTGAACAGGCGCTCGGTTTCGGTCAACACGGCCGGCGCGCCGCACTGCGGGCAGCAATGGTCGATGAGAAGGTTAGAGTTTTTCACCGCACTGGTTGCAAAAAAGAGAATCGGTCAGGTTTTCCGCGCCGCATTTGGCACAGGTCCGGGGCAGGGGCCGGCTGTCAACCGCCTGGCCGCAGCGCGGGCAGAATTTTGCCCCCGGCGTCAGGTTTTTGCCGCACGCGTGGCACTGATCGAAGACGACCTGCTGATGGCCGCACTGCGGGCAGAACGCGGCGTCGACCGGCACCGCATGCCGGCATTCCGGACAGGCGGATACGGCAGGGTCTGATTTGGTCGGCTCGGGAGAGGGTCCGCCGGCGAAGTAGCGGGCGAACATGGCCGGCAGCATCAATCCCAGACCGGCTCCCATCCCCTCGGCGGCACCGGCTGATCCGTCGCTCCGGGCGGCCTTTTCCATCGCCATGGCCGCTTTCATCCGCATCAGCTTGTCCATATCCTTGAAAGCGCCCATGCGGCTGCGGTCGTCGATGGCCTGCTGCACCTCGGGCGGCGGGGTTATGGCGTCGATGTACAAATGGGTCAGCCGGATCCCGAAGTGGCTGAAATCCTGGCGCAGGCGCCCGGCGAGTCCATCGGAGAGCGCATCGTAGCGCGAGGGCAGGTTCAGGATCGAATCGAGGTTCTCGCCCATCAGGTCGTTGAAGCGCGACACGATGACCCGGTTGAGATATTCGGCGATATCGGTCGTCGCCAGAATCCCCTGGGTGCCGACCAGGGTGTTGATGAAAAGGACCGGCTGGACCACCTGGAGGTTGAAGACGCCGAAAGCCCGCAGCCGCACCAGCCCCAGTTCCGAATCCTTGAAGGCGACCGGGTCCCGGGTGCCCCATTTCAGGTTGGCGAAGACCTTCAGGTTGACCAGGTAGACCTCGGCCCGCAGCGGGCTGCGCAGGGCCCAGGGCAGGCTGGCGATTTTGGTCAGAATCGGAATATTGGCCGTTTTAAGGGTGTGGCGGCCCGGCCCGAATGCCCCGACGGCCTTGCCGCGGTAGAAAAAGATACCGGCCTGGCTTTCCCGCACCGTCAGCTGGGCCCCGTATTTGATGTCACCGGAACCTTGCTCGGGAATCCGGTGCACGAGTTCCTGCCCGCTTTCGTCGAACCACTCGATATTCTCCAGAAAGATGATGTTGTTACCGCCCATGGTGCCGTGTTCTCCTGTTTTTGGTGTCGATGAGACCGCGCCCCGTCAGATGTATTGACATTGTATCATTTTTTTAACTGATACGTCACTATGGCCCGGTTGTGATCCGCCAGGGTCTTTGAAAACTGGTGGGTGCCGTCTTTTTTGGACACAAAGTACAGGTAGGGGGTGTCGGCCGGGTAAAGCGCCGCTTCGATAGCGGCTCGGCCCGGGCTGGCGATCGGGCCCGGCGGCAGTCCGCTGATGAGATAGGTGTTGTAGGGGGTTGGCGTGGTCAGGTTTTTGCGGGTCAGGTTGCCGTCGAAGTTCTCGATGCCGTAGATGACCGTCGGATCGGTTTCAAGACGCATGCCCCGCCGCAGGCGGTTGTGAAACACCGATGAGATGATCGGCCGCTCGACGGCCGCGCCGGTTTCCTTCTCGATGATCGAGGCCAGGGTGAGTACCTGGTGAACCGAAAGGCCGATATCGGCCGCTCTTTTTTCCCAGGCCGGCGACACTTCGGACCGCAGTCGATCGACCATCACCGCGATGATCTCGCGCGCTGGGGCGTTTTTGGGAAAAAAATAGGTGTCGGGGAATAGATAGCCCTCGAAGGTTGCCGCATCGATGCCTTTGGCTCCGGCAAACCCGCTGTCCGCGGCCGCGCCGAGAAACTCGGCCTGCGACACCAGGCCGGCGGTTTCGACAATGGCGGCAATCTGTTTCAGGTTCGATCCTTCAGGCACGGTGAACCTGTAAAGCCGAACCTTACCGTTCACCAGCGCCTCCAGGATATCGGCCGGCGACATAGCGGCCGACAGCAGATACTCCCCGGCCTGGATCTGCTTGTCCTTGCCCTGCAGACGGGCCAGCAGACGGAATTTAAAGGGATGCTTGATCAGATGGTGGGCGTGCAGCAGGTGCGTGGTCCGCCCGAAATTCTGCCCTTTGGCCACCGTGACGATCCGGGTGTCCCCGTGACCGCCGTTCTCGGCCGGGGTGGCGGCATAGCGCTGCAAATCGACATACGCGAGCCAGGCCGCGGCCAGGCCCGTCAACACGAGAACCAGGAGAATGGCAAACCATTTTCGCATGCGTGGGTTTCGATCGATAAAAAAAATGATGCCGGGTAACGATCCGGCTGCCGGCCGCGGTCATTATTGAC
>JBAPSB010000325.1:0-31478 GCA_049281435.1 Desulfobacterales bacterium | reverse complement strand
GGCCAGAGGGAGGCGGCTGTTTAGTCATACGCCTACGACCGCTAACACAGCCAAAACCTTAGTGTCTGACAGAAAACTCCCCTCCCCTGGTGGGAGGGGCTGGGGGAGGGGGATATAACTGCTTAATTTCATACACCCCCACCCCATCCCTCCCCCGTCAAGGGAGAGGGAGGAAAGGGTTTCCGTTCAGACACATTTATGCTGTCATTTCAACGTTACTATTTGAACCACCGCCATTTGTCAATTCGGCGCCGATGAACGAGATATTCCAGATGCTGCGGACCGGTGCCGCCGCCGCCCAGGATCTCGATGCCCTGGCGCCGATTCAAACGGATCATCCGCTCGCCCCAATCGTCAACCGCTGCGGCCTGAAGTTCTTTGCCGGCGTCCAGTTCCGTCTCACAAATCGATAATCGGTTCCAACCCACAGATAACCCGCTATTTTTCACGGTCATTGCAAATATACCCGGAATAGCCTATTTGACAATAGAAACAGGGGTGCGGATCCGCTCTTGACCAATAAACCGAAATTAAGGAAATATGACCGGTTTCACGACGTGTCCTGTTTTGTAACTGCAACCTTATTTAAAAATTCCTCCCGGCCTCCCTTTGGCAAGGGAGGAGAATGTTTCCGCGGCACAAAGAGGACAGGCGCATTAAGGGAAATTTTTCGAATCACATCAAAATATAAAAAGGAAGAGGATCAAGCGATTTATGAGTGATCAACCCAACAAAATTATTTATTCCATGATCGGTGTCGGCAAATTTCACGACAAGCGGCCCGTGTTGCAGGACATCTCCCTGTCCTATTTTTACGGCGCCAAAATAGGAGTGCTGGGACTCAACGGGTCCGGAAAGAGTTCCTTGCTGCGCATCATGGCCGGGGTGGACAAGGACTTCGTCGGCCAGACCGTCGTTTCCCCCGGGTTCACGATCGGTTTTCTCGAACAGGAACCGGCCCTGGGCGATGAGAAAACCGTGCGCGAAGTCGTTCAGGAGGGGGTGCAGGAAACCGTGGACCTGCTGGAGGCCTACAACCGCATCAACGAGCAGCTGGCCGAGCCGATGTCCGAAGAGGAAATGGGCCGCATACTCGAGCGCCAGGGAGAAATCCAGGAGCAGCTGGACAACCAGGATGCCTGGGACCTCGACGCACGGCTCGAGATGGCCATGGACGCCCTGCGCTGCCCCGCGGGGGAGACGCCGGTGAAGATCCTGTCCGGCGGTGAGCGGCGGCGGGTGGCGCTCTGCCGGCTGCTGCTTCAAAAACCAGACATCCTGCTGCTCGACGAACCCACCAACCATCTGGATGCCGAAACCGTCGCCTGGCTCGAGCATCATTTGCAGCAGTACGCCGGCACTGTTATTGCCGTGACCCACGACCGCTATTTTCTGGACAATGTCGCCGGGTGGATCCTGGAACTCGACCGCGGCCGGGGAATCCCCTGGAAAGGAAACTACTCCTCGTGGTTGGACCAGAAGCAAAACCGCCTGCAGCAGGAAGAAAAGGGCGAGAGCAAACGCCAGAGGACTTTACAGCGCGAGCTGGAATGGATTCGCATGTCTCCCAAGGCGCGGCGCAGCAAATCCAAAGCGCGCATCCAGGCCTATGAAAAGATGCTCTCGCAGGAAAGTGAAAAGCGGGTCGAAGACATGGAAATCTACGTTCCGCCCGGTCCGCGGCTGGGGAATCTGGTCGTGGAAGCCCGCAACCTGGCCAAATCATACGGCGACCGGCTGCTGCTGGACGATCTGACTTTCACCCTGACACCGGGCGCCATCGTCGGGGTCATCGGTCCCAACGGGGCCGGAAAGACCACCTTGTTCCGGATGATCACCGGGCAGGAAGCGCCGGATGCCGGCAGCATCCGCACCGGCGAGACGGTTCGCCTGGCCTACGTCGACCAGAGCCGCGATGCGCTCGATCCGCAAAAGACGGTTTGGGAAATGATCGCGGACGCTGAGGATGTCATCGACCTGGGCGGCCTGAGCGTCAAGTCGCGCGCGTACGTCGCGCGGTTTAATTTTTCGGGCTCCGACCAGCAGAAACGAATCGGCATGATTTCGGGCGGCGAGCGCAACCGGGTTCATCTGGCGCGGATGCTGAAGCAAGGCGCCAATGTTCTGCTGCTCGACGAGCCGACCAACGATCTGGATGTCAACACCTTGCGGGCGCTCGAAGAAGCGCTCGAGAATTTTGCCGGCTGCGCGGTGGTGATCAGTCACGATCGCTGGTTTCTGGACCGCATCGCAACCCACATCCTGGCCTTCGAGGGCAACAGCAAAGCGGTGTGGTTCGAGGGCAATTATTCGGACTACGACGCCGACCGGCGCAGTCGGCTGGGGGCCGACGCCGACCAGCCCCACCGCATTAAATACCGGCAGTTGACCAGAGGGTAGGGGGTTAGCAAAGAAATGAGGTGAAAGGTTCAAGGTTCAAAGGTTCAGGGGTTCAGGGTTCTGAGGTACAGGGTTCAGGGTTTCAATTGCCATTATCGGATCGGTTTCGAATTCTTATTTGCGAGTTTCCAGTTTCCATTTACGGTTCATGGTTCAAAGGTTCAAACAGTATATAGGCTTTAGACCGGAGGCAACAGAGCGTCACCATCGTCGAGGAAATCCTCGTAGTTCCAGAAAGGTGCCGGCTCTTCCACCGGCGCCGCAGGCCACGGCCAGCCGGTCGGCAGCGGGCAGACCAGCCGGACGGGCGTTTGGCGGGTGGGGTGCACGACGGTGATCTCCCGGGCCAGCAGGGCGATCTGCCGGTCTTTGAAGGGGCTGCCGGCGCCATAGCGTGCGTCCCCGGCTATGGGGTGGCCGGCGTGGGCCAGCTGCAGCCGGATCTGGTGCCGCCGGCCGGTTTCCAATGCCACCTGCAGCAGGCTGCGATTTCCGGCACTGTCGATCAGGCGGTACCGCAGGCGGGCCGCGCGGCTGGTTCCGGTGGGGTCGGAAACGATCCGGCACGCGACCCCCTGCCGGTCGATGTGATCGTAAAGGGTTCCGGCGGGCGGGGCGGGCGTGCCCTCGACAATGGCCAGATAGGTCTTTCGGACCGTTGCCGAACGAAACTGCGCGCTCAACCGGGCGGCGGCCTTTGACGTGCGGGCGAAAACCATTACGCCGGCCACCGGCCGGTCCAGTCGGTGAACCAGGCCGAGAAAAACTTTGCCGGGCTTGGCATAGCGTTGCTTCAACCACTCTTTGGCCAGCTCGAGCAGGCACGCCGCGTCGGAACGATCCTTTTGAGCCAGCAAGCCGGCCGGTTTGTAGAGCGCCAGCAGGTGGTTGTCCTCGAAAAAAACCGGCCAGCGCGGATGATAAAAGCTCGTTCCTGAGAGCATCGACAATTTCCGGATAACAGGCAGCCCCGCCGCAGCCGCAAGCGATGTCATGACGCATACCAGAAAAGAAATATCTTCCGATCCTGCCGAGCGGCCCGGGCCCGAGAAGATGGCGGCCATGTTCGAGAAATGCGGCATTCATTTGTCGGATCCACAAACTCAGCAGCTGTGGGCTTACCATGTGATGCTGCGCCAGGGCAACCCGGAACTCAATCTGACGCGGGTGCATAATTTCGACAACATGGTCGTCAAGCTCTATGTCGACTCGATCCTGCCCGCCGACCTGCTGCCGCTGCCCTCGCCCTTGCTCGATTTGGGAACCGGCCCCGGCATGCCCGGCATTCCTCTCAAGATCTATCAGCCGCACCTGGAAATCCTTCTGGCCGAAAGCCGCCGCAAGCGGGTCGACTTTCTGGCGCTGGTGGTCGATCGGCTGCAACTGGAGGGGGTGCGCCTCATCGAAAGAAAAATCGACGCCGATTTCGAGGTACCGGTGGCGGGTGTTATCACCCGGGCCGTGGAAACGATGGCCCGGACCTTGGAGCGCGTTCGCGGATGCCTGGCACCCGGCGGCCAGGTGATCTTCATGAAGGGTCCGAACTGCGAAGCGGAATTGGACGAGATCCGGGATCGGTGGCCCTCGGCCTACAGGCTGCTCGAGGATCGGGCGTACAATATTCCCCACACCAGCCATCGGCGTCGCCTCGTGGTCGTGGAGCGTCTGGACGAGCCGGGCTACATTCGGCGGGCCACGGCCACGGCTCGTCACGCGGTAATAAAAATCGACAGCGAGAAAAACGCCTTCTTCAAAGACATGAAAAAGCTGCTCGGCGGCCGGGGAATAAAGAAGTCGGGACGGGCCCTGCTGGCCGGCAGGAAGTCGATCAGCGACGTGCTTGCGAGTTTTCCCGGATGCTGCGCCGGCTGGATCAGTTCAGATAACGGGCAGCCGCCGCCGGTCGATGCACCGGATCGGCTCACCTGGTTTCAACTGCCCCCGCGATTGTTCGAGATGCTCGATGTTTTCGGGACCCATGCCCCGCTGCTCCTCTTGACGGTTCCGCCCGCCGATCCCTGGCAGGCCGGTGACGGTTTCGAGGCCGGCTGCAATCTTCTGGTTCCTTTTCAGGATCCGGAAAACGTCGGGGCCGTCATCCGCTCGGCGGCGGCCTTCGGAGTCGGCCAGGTCATCCTTCTGGCCGAAAGCGCCCACCCGTTTCACCCCAAGTCCCTGCGCGCTTCCGGGGGGGCGGTCCTGTCCGTCAGGCTCAGGCAGGGTCCGTCCCTGAAAGAATTGCCGGCCGACCTGCCCATTATCGCGCTGTCGGCCGAGGGCGCCGACATTCGCAACTCGGCATTTCCCCCATCCTTCGGATTGCTGATAGGCCTCGAAGGGACCGGTTTGCCGACGATCTGGCGCCGGACGGCCCGCCGCATCCCGATTGATGCGGCAATCGAATCATTGAACGCCGCGGCGGCTGCAGCCATAGCGCTTTACGAGTGGTCGCGTCAGACACATGGCCGCTGCTGCAAACAGACACCTCCATCTTCTTTCACCTGAGATTGGAAAGATGATCACCATTGGCAGCTACCTGCACCGCGATGCCCTGCGGGACCTGATCCGGCGCTGGATGTACGGCAACTCCCACCCCACGGACATCGAAGATCTCGTGCAGTTGGTGTACTTCAACAATGCGTATGTGTCCCGTTACCTGACGGCTTTTGCGAAGGATATATTCCGACGGTTTCATCCGCATGCGCTCAAGGTCTGCAAGACCAGGCTCAAAGGCGATCTCAAGGATGTGATCGTGGCCAACATCCCCTGGCAAAACGCACGGGTGGACGACCTGCTGGACGGCTATCGCAGCAGTCCCGAACTCTACTACCGCGAGACCCCTTTTCATGGTACCCTTTACTTCAGCGACCGGCCGAACGGCGCCGGCTACATCGGTTCCAGCCGCATCAAGCGGGTCCGCCGGTTGGCCGAAAAAAGCGCCCGGCGAATCATCGACAGGATATTTGCGACCATAAAAAGCCGGGCAGAGGCACTTGCGGAGGACCGCGCCCGGACGCAGGGCATTTCGCGTGAGCAATTGATTACACCCTCCGAGGACATGATCGCCGAGTTCCTCAAGGCGGAGAGCCGCCTGCTCGACGATCTCCGGCAGGGCCGTCCGATCCGGGATACCGACAACCTGGTCATCCAGGACGTGGCCGGTGTCAAGGTGATCGTGGAAGATGTCGATCGTAGCCGGTTCATGGACCTGATCGGCGCCCTGGCGAGTTGCGATATGATCGAAGTCGAGACCCATGCCGGCCGTTACAACGCAGTCAATCTTATCGTGCGGTTGCGGCCCGATCGGGAGCGTCTGGTCTCGCAGCCCCTGGGTGACCGTCTCACAGAAGTAATGCAGAGGCGCGGCGTCGCGCCCGATGCCGTCAATCGCCAATTCAGAAAGTTTGTCCTGTCCGGTGAAGACACCGTCAGCCTGGAGGTCATTCTTTCCGGGTATCAGGAGATGTTGGAGAGCGAAATCGGTCTTTGCATGCACGAGGACCGGATCATCCGCCAGCGGTTGGAGCAGCAATACACCGGCCAATTGGCGCGCAACATCGAGTATCTCATGGGCTATCTTTTCATGCTGCCGGCCTCGAACCGGATGGAACTGGAAGAGGCCCCGATCAAACTTTGGCACCGGTACCTCCCCGATTACTTCGACGAAGTCATAAAAAGACTCTTCAACATTCCGTCGGTGGAGGTTCAGGAATGATCGCGCCGAATCCACAATGCTCGTTCTTTTCTGAACGTGCCTTTCCTTAAGGAAGTAAGACAAAAAGGCCCGAATCGAAAACATGCGCGCATTCACAAAGTGCTGCATAGGATGATCCGGCGGCGCAGATGCTCCAAAAGAGACTAGGCCCTGGAAAAGTATCCGCAGTCGGAAAAGGAAATCGGCAAATGGCTTCAGACACGGATTGCAGAGATCTCGAACAAAAGTATCATGACCTGGAGGTCGAGGCGGCGGCCTGCCAGGAGGAAAACGAAGCGCTGCCGTTTTATCGCTCCCTGATCGAAAATGCGGGTGAAGCCATCCTGGTGGTGCACGGCGACAGGATTATTTTTGCCAATCCCAGAGCGGAAGAACTGCTGGGCTGGACGCAGCTGGAACTGGCCGCGCGGCCGATCGCGGAATTTATCCACGCGGACGACAGGGATGCGGTGATGCGTCAATACGAAAAGTTGCACGGTAGCGAAAAGGCCATCCGGCTGCCGCCGTTCCGGATCCTCGATCGTTCGGGGGCCGTCAAATGGGTCCGGCTCAGGGCGGCGCTTTTTGCGGCGGACCCCGATCCGGCGGCCTTCCTTTATTTGACCGACATGACCCGCAGAAAGAAGGCGGAGGAAAAACTTCGTCGCAGCGAAGAGAAGTACCGCCGCGTCATCGACACGACCTCGGGCGGTTACATCCTGATGGATCCCGGCTTTCTGATCACCGACGTGAACCGGTCCCTGTTACAGATGCTCGGATGCGAACGCGAGGAACTGATCGACAAACTGCCGGATACGCTTTACGACAAAAAATCGGTCATGTTTTATTTCGCCAACCAGGACCACATCAGCTTCGAGGCGCTGTTTGCCGTAAAGGGCGGCAGACAAATTTCTCTTTTGTACAATCGAAGTACTTTACGCGATGAAAAGGGCGTGATAGCCGGTTACGTGTCGTTTCTGTCCGACCTGACGGAGTTAAAGCTCGTGCAACAACGGCTGCAAAGCGCCGAAGAACGTTACCGGCGCATGTACGAAAACGCCGTTCAGGGGATGTTTCAGAGCACGTTTTCCGGTCGGCTCCTGCGCGCCAACCCGGCCTACGCCCACATCCTGGGCTACGATTCCCTCGAAGATCTGCTGGCGACGATGCAAGACATATCGATGCTTTACTTTCACCCCGAAGTACGTCAGCCAATGCTCGCGGATCTTCAAAACAAGGGACAATTGGCGGACTACGAAGTTAAACTAAAACGCAAGGACGGCCAGCCGGTTTGGCTGCTTTTCAATGTTCGGCTGACCGAAGACGATGACGGGGAGCCTGTCATGGAGGGGATTGTCGTCGACAACACGGCCAGGAAACTGGCGGAAGAAGAACTTCGAAAGAGTGAAGAAAAATTCCGCCGCCTGTCGATCCTCGACAACCTGACCGGGCTCTACAACACCCGCCATATGTACAAAGCCCTGGCGGACCTGATTGCAGAGAGCGAAGCATCCGGTATGCCTTTCTCGTTGATCTTCATGGACATGGATAATTTCAAGCAGGTAGTCGACACCTACGGCCATCTAAACGGCAGTCGGGCACTTCAGGAAGTGGCCGTCACCATTAAAGGCGCGCTGGTCGAGCCGGCTTTCGGCGTAGCATACGGCGGCGACGAATTTGTCGTCGCGCTGCCCGGATTCACGAAAAAACAGGCTGCCAAAAAAGCCCGTGAAATTCAGACCTGGATGCGCAAAACGGTCTACCTCACCAGCCAGGGCTTCAAAGTGCGGCTCAGGGCGAGTTTCGGGATTGCCACTTTTCCCGAAGATGCCGCCGACCGCACGGCCCTGCTGGCCCTGGCCGACAAGGCCATGTTCGCCATAAAAAAACGGGGCAAGAATGCGATCGGCATCACGCCATCGGCTGGTGCCGGAGAGAAACCGGCGCCTTAATCAAAACCGGGGCCTTCGGCTGAAAAAAATCCGGCACCCAAGCGTTGATCTCGTCGCTCAAGACTTGCGCATATAGACCACCAGCGGCGCAGCGGTCACGGCCAGCAGCATGAGCGTCCAGAGCCTGCCCGCAAAAAGGGTGTAGTCATTTGGCGATGGCGATGAAAACCATGGGTATCCAGGCGATGGTGTACTTCAGGAGCATGTGGTTTTTTTCAGCGGCGGGGTTTACGTTTGCGTTTCTTCACCGAATAGCCGAATCGGCCGATGATACGCCCGAGCGCATAATACTGCCCGTGCGCGAATGCCAATAAACCGGCCCTTTCCAGGCAAAGCCGCCCTTTGGTGTTTAAAAGCGAAGCGGTGACCTGGACGGCCACCACCTCGGCCGCAAACAGCGTGTGCGAGCCCAGGTTCAGTGCTTGCCGAACCCGGCACTCGATGTTGAGCGGGCATTCCAGCACGATCGGACACCCGACCTTCAAGGCCGGTGCCGGCGTGAGCCCGGCAGCGCTGAATTTATCCACGTCGCGTCCCGAAACCATGCCGCACCAATCCGTTGCTTTCGCCTGCCGCAGGGACGGCACATTCACTACGAACTCCCCCATAATCTGAATGATCTCATAAGAATACCGTTCGGGACGGACCGAGATCGACAGCATGGGCGGGTCACTGCAGATGCTCCCGGTCCAGGCGATGGTGATCAGGTTGGGCTTCCACTCCGGCGTCCCGCCGCAACTCACGAGCACCGCGGGAACCGGCGCCAGAACGTTGCCGGGCTTCCAGCTCAGCTTTTCTATGCGTGCGTGCTTTGCCATACATAATTGCGTTTACTGGGATGACTCCGTGTTCAGCATCAATTCGAGGGCATCTTCGGCAGCGGATTCCAGTACGCCGGCATGTGCGGCCAGATCGAGAATTGTGATTCGCTCCCGGATCGTCCGGGCCCAGCGGGCGGAAAGCAGGAACTCGTCCGGGGTCAAATTCAGCGCAGGAACAGTCATCGGGTATCCGGTTCGCCGAATCCGTTCGAGGAAAACTCTGGCTGGTGGTACGGAGGCCAGCAGCGGCACGAGCGCCGGCCATTTTCGTGGCAGATGCTCATCGAATTGGAGCAGCAGCGTTTTTTTCATGTCAAAGCGTTTGCGTACTTCGGGCGCGAATTGCTGCCAGACGGCCTGAAGCCCTTCACTATCGGCTTTGAAACGCTTTTCGGCCTCGGGTCGCAGCGCATTGACATCGGTGTCCCGCAGCTTTTCGTAACAGACGGCGGACATGACGATGCCTGCGCCTACTTGCAGGCCGTGATGCTCAGGCACCCGGCCGGTCAACTCTTCGCGCATATCCCAGAAATGAGACAGGAGATGCTCACCGCCGGAGGCTGGGGCACTGGAGCCGGCCAGGCTCATGGCAATGCCCGATATCAGCAGGCCGTAAGACAGGGCATCCACCGCCGCCTTTTCACCGGCGGCGATTTTCTCCGGCCGCTCGATGTATAAAGCCTCGGATTCGGCGACTATGGCAGACGGCAGGGCGCAGTATGAGCCGCCGAAAAGGAGGGATTCGATTTGCCAGTCGACATCCGATACCGATTTGGCCATTAGGTCGCAGTAGCCGGACTGGCGAAGTTTCAGGGGCGCGTTTCGAAGGATTTCCGGCTGAATGTAGATCGCCTTCGGGGGCGCAGACTGCAGGGTCCTTTTAACACCGGCTGTCTTTACGGCTGCAATCGAAGAGGTATACCCGTTCATGGACGGCGCGGTGGGAACACACCAGTAAGGAACCCGCAGCTGGTGGGCCGTGTATTTTCCGAGGTCATTGATCGTGCCGGACCCCACCGCAATAATCAGGGGGCTTCCCTGAGCCCGGTGTTTGACACCGGCGGCAAGATCATCGGTCAGGTGGATATCTCCCGGCAGGGTGACGACCCGATAGTCGACCGCGGCAGCGCTTAGGGCTTCGGCCACCGATTCGCCGGCGGCCTTGTGGGTGTTTTCGTCATCTATGACGAGGGCCTGCCTTCCGCCCAGGAAACGTCTTCCATCGGCCGCCAGAACCTCGAAGGCATCCCCGCCGGTGTAACTGAGGACATCGGGAACGGTGTGCGAGCCCCCGCAGGTGCAGCGTTGGGCGCACGTGGCCTGATCGACAAGCGCCGTCTTTTCGGGATGGGTCATCACTTTTCTCTTTCCACGAGTCCCTTCACGAACCAGCGCTGCATCAACAGCACGACCAGAATGGGCGGCATCATGACCAGCAGGGCGCCGGCCAAGGCAACATTCCAGTAGGGGACGTCGTCGATCTGGGGAATCAGGTGCTTTAATCCGATGACGGCGGTGGTCATGTCCGGGTCGGTGGTGATGAGCAGGGGCCAGAGATATTGGTTCCAGCCGTAGACGAACTCGATTACCACCAAAGCGGCGATGTTGGTTTTGGAGAGCGGCAGCAGGACCCGGTGAAAGAACTTCATGGGCGAGGCGCCGTCCAACTTGGCCGCCTCGCACAGTTCTTCGGGTATCGTGAGAAAGAACTGCCGGAAAAGAAAGGTGCAGGTGGCTGAAGCCACCAGGGGCAGGATCAGACCGGTGTAGCTGTCCAGCAGGCTCCATTCCAGGCTGATTTTGAAATCGTTGCCCATCCACCACTGCACGATACTGCCGAGGTGCAGGGTGTCGATCAACCACTGCAAGGGACCGAAAAGGTTGGCGGCAATCTCGTATGTGGGGAGAATGCGGACTTCCACCGGCAGCATCAGGGTGCAAAAAACAGTGGCAAAAGCGATTTTCCGGAAGCGGTAGTCGAAATAAACGATGGAGAAGGCCCCCAGCATGGAAACCACGATTTTGCCGATGGTGATTCCCGAGGCCATGACGAAGGAGTTCAAGAGCTGCCGGCCGAGGTTGCCCCGTTCCCAAGCCGCCTGGATGTTGACCCAGAACTGGTCACCCGGCACGAGGGGCATCGGGACCTTGGAAACTTCCTCTATGGGAAGCGAGGCCGCCACTAAGGTGTAGAAGATGGGAAAACAGACGATGCAGATTCCCAGCATCAGAAATACGTAGGTCAGGGTGTCGAGAAATGGCGTTCGTTCAACCATGGATCATATCGTATACTGGACTTTGCGTTCCACGAAACGGAACTGCAGCACCGTAATGGTTACGATCAAGGCCATCAGAACCACGGACTGGGCTGCTGAAGAACCCAGGTTCAGCCCGATAAAACCGTCTTGATAGACCTTGTAGACGAGGGTGTTGGTAGCGCCGCCCGGACCGCCCTGGGTGACCGTGTGGATGACGCCAAAGGTTTCGAAAAAGGCGTAAATGACGTTCATTACCATGAGAAAGAACAAGGTCGGTGAGAGCAGCGGCAGGGTGATCGCCCAGAAACGCCGGAAAGGCCCGGCGCCGTCCATGGCCGCGGCCTCGATCAGGGAGTGGGGAACGGCCTGCAGACCGGCCATGAAGAAGACGAAGTTGTAGCTGATTTGCTTCCAGGCGCTGGCCAGCACCACCATGACGAAGGCATCTGTTCCGCTGAGCACCGGGTTCCAGTCGATGCCGAGGCGACGCTTCAAAAAGAGGGCAACCACGCCGAATGAAGGATGCAGCAGAAAGAGCCACAGGATGCCGGAAATGGCCGGAGCAACGGCGTAGGGCCAGATCAGCAGCGTGCGGATCGGCGCCTTGGCGATCAGCGCCCGGTTGGCCATGGTGGCGATCAGCAGACCGGTCAGGATGGCGAGCACGGCGACGGCGAAGCTGAAGACCAGGGTGATGCCGACGGACTTCAGGTAGAGCGGATCGGTAAAAAGGTCGATGAAATTATCCAGCCAGACGAACCGGCTGCGCTGGCCGAAAGGGTCGCTGAGCATCACCGATTGGAGCAGACCTTGGGCGGCCGGCCAGTAAAAAAACGTCAGTGTCACCAGGATCTGGGGTGTGATCAGCAGGTAGGCCAGGAGTTTGGATGTGAAATGGGACCGCTTGATCATAGGATCCTGGAAATGTGAAGTTATTTTTAAGTGAGCCCTTAGTTCGAGGTTGTGCAGGCCGGGTTCAGGATAACGGCACAGGCCACAGTGATGGGACAGCCTCCGACACGGGCCTTGGGACAACCCGTGTCGGAAACCCGGCCGATCATCGTCCACCTGCCTGCGGGCTTTAGCTACTTCTTATAGGTTTTCTCGAACTTGCGCAATTCATCGTTGCTGCGCTGGACGGCTGTGTCCAGGGCCTGCTGGGGAGTTTTGCTGCCGTTCCAGACCAGTTCCAGTTCCTCGTTGATGATGTTGCGGATCTGGATGAAGTATCCCAGCCGCAAGCCCCGGGAGTTCTTGGTGGGATTCCGGCGCGTCATCTGCTGGATACCCACTTCCTGGTAGGGGTATTCCGTATAGAAGCCCTTGGCCTTGAGGGACTCATAGGCCGAAATGGTGATGGGCAGGTAGCCGGTTTCGATGTGCCACAGCTCCTGCATGTCGTTCTGGGCCAGGAAATTGAGAAATGCGGCCACGCCCTTGTAGTCCTTCTTCGGCAACCCGTTCATCACCCACAGCGATGCGCCGCCGATAATGCTGTTTTGGGGGGTTTTCATGGAAGCCTCCACCGGCAGTGGCGCCGCATCCCAGTCAAACTTGGCGTTCTGCTTGATGGCGCCGATGGCGCTGATGGAATCCATCAGGATGGCGGCATCCTGGGCAAAAAAAGCCGCCTCGGGACCCTGGTATTTCTGGCCCTCATAAGAAAACCGGTTGTCGGCCATCCAGGACTTCAGCAGGGCGATGTGGTTCACCACCTGGGGATTGTTGATGGTCAACTCGGTGTCGAGACCCTCGTAACCGTTGGCCCTGGTGGCGAAGGGCAGGTCGTGAATGGCGCTGTAGTTTTCGATCTGCACCCAGGATGGCCAGGCGGTGACCATCCCTTTTTTGACGCCGGAAGCGACCAGCTTGGCCGTCAGCTCACCCAATTGATCCCAGGAGATCGGCTCGGCTCTGGAAAGCGGCGCGATGCCGGCCTGCTTGAACTGGTCCTTGTTGTAGAACATCACCGGAGTGGAGGAATTGAACGGCATCGACAGCAGGTTGCCCTTTGCGTCCACGTAATAGGACAGCACGGGCTGAAGGTAGAGACTCCAGTCGACCTTGTACCCCTGGTCCGCCATCAGTTTGTAGACCGGGTAAATGGCGCCCGAGAGCATCATGGTCTGGGTACCGACCTCGAAGGATTGGAGAATGTGGGGCTGTTTTTTCGCACGGTAGGCCGCGACCCCGGCATTGACGGTTTCATCGTAATCGCCCTTGTTGGTCTCAATGATGACGAAATCCTTCTGCGACGCATTGAAGGCGGCTGCGAGTTTCTTGACCGTTTCACCGCGGGCACCGCGCATGGCGTGCCACCAGTGAATCTCGGTGGGTGCGGCCAGGGCGCTGCCGGTCCATGCCAACAAAGCGGCCGTGACTGTAACGATCCAAAATCTGATGCTTCTTCTCATACCTGCTTCCTCCTTGATTTTTAACGGTTAAGAACGGCGCCTATGAATTCTTCGGAAGTGGTAGGAATGCACCCCGGTCCCCGTGACCGGACGATGCCGCCGGCAGTTTCGCGCGGCAAAGTCACCGTAGCCGAAGTGCAAAAATTACTCAAGCCTTTTAACCTGCGGAAACCTGTCATCGAACGGCCGTCAGGGCCTGCTTCGGCACGTGGCCGCCGGACGGTTTTCAGACGATGCCGCCTGCTTGAGAACTTGAATGAAAGCTTGACGCCGGCGCCGAAAACATGGTTTGGATGGGGCTCGCAAGAAGGGCCCGCCGGCCGGGTTGTTCAGGACAGGAATGACGGATGGCAAATGTCGTACTGAAAAATGTTGTCAAACGCTTCGGCAAAACCGAAGTCGTTCATGGAATCGACCTGGACGTCGATGACAAGGAATTTGTCGTGCTGGTGGGCCCTTCGGGTTGCGGCAAATCAACCGTCCTGCGGCTCATTGCCGGTCTGGAAGAGATTACCGAGGGCGAAATATGGATCGATAACCGGATCGTCAACGATGTGGCCCCCAAGGATCGAAAAACGGCCATGGTATTCCAGAATTATGCCCTTTATCCTCATATGAACGTTTTTAAAAACATGGCGTTCGGTTTGACGCTGGCCAAGAGACCCCGGGCGGAAATCGAAGAACGGGTCCAGGCTGCCGCAACCATGCTGGAGCTGCAGGACCTGCTGAACCGGAAACCGCACCAACTCTCCGGCGGTCAGCGGCAGCGGGTGGCCATGGGGCGCGCAATTGTCCGAAACCCTTCTGTTTTTCTCTTCGATGAACCACTCTCAAACCTGGATGCCAAACTGCGGACGCAGATGCGGACCGAGATCAAGCAGCTCCATCACAAGGTTTCCACGACGGTCATCTACGTCACCCACGATCAGGTGGAGGCCATGACGCTGGCCGACCGGATCGTGGTCATGCGCAACGGGCGCATCGAGCAGATCGGAGAGCCGATCGAGATTTTCCAGAGGCCCCGGAATACGTTTGTTGCCGGCTTCATCGGATCGCCGCCCATGAACCTGGCAGCGGCCAGAACCAGGCGCTCCGAGCAGGGATTTTATCTGGTTTTTAACGACCGGCTTCAAATACCCGTCCCCCCGAAACCGGCCGTTCGGTTAACGGACGATGCCGAAGTGATTATGGGGCTTCGCACCGAAGACATCGTGCCGGCCGACGGGTCCGAAACCCTTCTGGCCCGCTGGACGGTGCCCGGCCTTGTGGACGTCGTCGAACCCCTGGGAAGCGAGACCAACCTTCACATGGACTTGCGGGGCATAAGGGTTATCGGCAAGTGTGATGGGCGGCGGCTGGTCCGCGTGGGGGAATCGATTGAAATGGCGCTGAATCTCGAGCATCTCCACATTTTCGATGCGGCAACCACCCAGTCCCTTTATTGACGGGGCCGGTTGCAACTCATGGTCACTTGGGATGGTTCAGATTCAGTTCCCAATACAGTAGGCCGGGAAGGGGGTTGGGATAGTAGGGTTGCCGTTGTTTGAAGCCGAGCGATTCATAGAGATGCAGCGCTTCTTTGAGTTTGCCCAACGTGTCCAGATACAGTGACGTATAACCGAATCAACGTGCCCAATTTTCTACTTTTAAGCGTTTAATGCGCGTAAATTCTTTTTCATTATTTGTGACCAAAATAAGATTTTGACTCAAGGCCTGGGATGCAATAAGTAAGTCAAGAGAACCGATGGGTTTGCCGGCTTTCTCTAATCGGACACGAATGTCACCATAGGATCTTGCAGCAGTTTCATCATAGGCACAAATCTCAAACGGCGCGAGAAATTCATCTACGCGAAGTTGATTTTCCTTGCGGCGGACGCTTTTTGCCACCCCATACTGGATTTCGGAAACAGTTATCGTCGATATGCCGATCTCACCCGGATCGAATGGCTTGAATTTTTGCAGAATGTCAGGCGGGCGATTGTTCATGATGTAAATGCAAATATTGGTGTCAATCAAATATTTCATCCAGCCCCGGTCTTTCCTTTTCAATTTCTGGTTGACTTCGTTCAGTCATGAAGGGTTTGTCATACTTCATCAGGTTTTTTTCCCAGATGTCCCAGACAGATCGGTTTTTAGGGATTAAAAGCACGCCCTCGGGCGTCTTTTTTATGTAGACTTCATGTCCTTCGAATCGATAGGCTTTTGGCAGCCGGACGGCCTGACTCCGTCCGTTGATGAATATTTTTGCAGTTTCCATAATTTTTTCCCGTCCGCTTCATGGTTGGCATGAAAAAGTATATACCAATAGGTATGTATGTCAACATATCTTTCAATTTTTAACATGGTCGGGATACAATTTCCTGGCGCACTCGGAACACAGGCCGTGGCTGAAGGAGGCCTCGGAGTGTCTGGTCACATAGTCCTCTAACTGCTCGTAGTCGCCCGCGTCGTTTCTGATTTTCTTGCAGGCCGCGCATATCGGAAGAATACCTTCCAATACTTTCACTTTCTTCTGCAGCTGCCGGGTCTGGTCCGCCGTCCGGTCGATGAGATACACATAGAATATCAAGGCCGATACGATCAACAGGGCATTGACGTGGGCGAGGTACAGCGACTGGGTTTCGTGCCATAAAAAGTGAAAGACGATTCGCATGAGGGGAAGGAAGATGGCGATCAAATAGGCCAGTGTTTTTTTATTCCGCCAGGCGGCCATCCCCGCCGGAAGAATGTAGAGTATGGGAAAGCGGATCGCTTTTCCAGAAAGGTAGTCGACCAGCAGAACGATCAGCGCCACCACGACACACCACGCGGTGGTCCTTTTGGCATACACCTCTTCAATATACTTTAAAGCCCCGTTCAATTTCCCTGTTTCCTTTTTTACAAAAAATGCGCGACAGCGATCAATTAAAATAAACCTGAACTGATCGGTTCCAGGTTCATGGTTTAGGGTTCAAAGGTTATAATATACTGATTTCCAGGACTTTATCGACCATTACTTGGATTGACCGCTTTAATCCATTGGGTGCAACGGTTTTATAAGCAGCAGAGAGCCAGAGCTATTCAGATATGAGCAATTTAAGGGCTTTTCAACCCTGAACCGCTCAACCTAGAGTAAAAAATACACATTTTGACGTGTTATGTCATCTGGTGTTCTCCGGCCCGGAACTGTGAGCGCGGCTTGACGCTCGAAACGGCCGCCCTATATTAAGCCTTTAAAATAGTGGGTCAATTCACCGTCTTGCCGATTTAACCGTGTGGATAGTGAGAGCGGTCGGAACCCACCGACAGTGGACGCCGGTCATGGATATTTTGAATTGGAAAGACCGGCAGGACGTCAAAATCGACAAATTTTCCATCTGCAACGTCTACGACAAGGAGAATTTATTGTGACCAAGATCGAGCGTATCGAGGCGGTGCTGAACGGCCGCGAACCGGACCGGCCGCCGCTGTCACTGTGGTACCACTTCGGGGTCCAGCATGGCACGGGCGAACAGTTTGCGCGGTTGAGCCTGGAGTTCTTCAATCATTACGATTTCGATTTCCTCAAGGTCATGAACGACTATTTTTACCCGTCGCCGCCGGGGCTGGCGGGTATCGCCTCGGCCCGGGACCTGCAGCACCTGGGGCCGCTGTCGGTGGAAGAACCGGCGTGGCGCCGCCAATTCAGGGCCCTGGAAATGATCGCCGGGGAGCTGCGGGGCCGCGCCTTTTTCATCGACACCGCCTTCGACCCCTGGCAGACCATTCGGCGCATGGCTGGAGAGAACATGCCGGCGCTGATGGGCGAAGCGCCGGCGGCGCTTGTGGATGCGCTCGAGGTGGTGGCCGACAACCTGATCGCCTACTGCAAAAAATCACTCGCGCTGGGTTCGGCCGGCATGTTCATGTCGGTGCCGGCGGCATCTGAAATCGTCTCCCGCGATGAATTCGAGAAATTTGTCAAGCCGCCGGCGCAAAAGGTATTTGCGGCCATCGCCGGCATGGGACGCATGAACACAGCCCACATTCACGGCCAGGACCTCTTTTTCGATGACTGTCTCGATTTTCCGGTGCCGGTTTTCAACTGGTGGGACCGTGGACCGAGCGGGCCTTCTTTGGCGGAAGTGAAGCTGAAGACCGGCGCCTGCGTCATGGGCGGCATCGATCAGACGGTCGTGGCGCGCACCAGCCCGGCCTTTTTGGCGGATCACGTGCGCGAAGGGCTCCACCTGGGGGGTAAAGGCCGGTTTTTCATTGCCAACGGGTGCAGTATCGACACCTGGACCAACCCGGCCGCGATCCGGAGCATCGTGGCGGCCGTGCGTTCCGACCGGGGCTCACCGGCTTAAGATCAACTATTTTTTGAAGCTGAAAAGGTCGCTTCAGGCCCAAAATCTGTGGTATTGATGGATAGGCCGGGTTTGTGCGACCGGTTTTATCCATCGAAGGGCCTTTCAATTTGACCCTGGGGGGTTAAAAAAGCCTTTCCGGGTATCGAAATAATCACCATTTAAATACCAACAGGGAAAGATTCCTCATGGACTCATCACTCAAACATCTCGAAACGGCCACCTTCGCCGGTGGCTGTTTCTGGTGCTCCGAATCGGATTTTACCGCCGTGGACGGTATCCGCAAGGTGGTTTCCGGCTACATCGGCGGCTCCACCGCCAACCCGTCCTACCAGGAGGTGTGCTCCGGCACCACCGGGCACTTCGAAGCGGTCCAGGTTTTTTTCGACCCTCAAAAGGTGACCTACCGGCAACTGCTGGACGCCTTCTGGCGCCACGTGGACCCCACCGACAGCGGCGGGCAGTTTGTCGACCGCGGGCCGCAATACCGCACGGCCATTTTTTATCATAACGAGGAGCAGAAGCGGCAGGCCGAAGCCTCTAAAGCGGAGCTGTCCGGTTCGGGGCGGTTCAGCCGGGCGGTCGTCACCCCCATTTTGCCGCTGACCACCTTTTACAAGGCCGAAGACTACCATCAGCATTATCATAAAAAAAGTCCGGTTCGCTACAAGGCCTACCGGTCGGCTTCCGGACGGGATCGGTTTATCGAAAAAATCTGGGGCGGCGGTGCTGTCGCAGGCGCGAAACCGGAAAATAAGAAGGAATATGCCAAACCCGATGATACAGAGCTGCGCCGGACATTGACGCCGCTGCAGTACGACGTGGCCCGCAAAGACGGCACCGAACCGCCCTTCAGGAACGAATTCTGGGACAACCACGAGCCGGGAATCTACGTCGACATCGTTTCAGGCGAGCCCTTGTTCAGTTCCACCGACAAATTCGATTCCGGCACCGGCTGGCCGAGCTTCATCAAACCCCTCGAGCCGGCGCACATTGTCGAGAAAAAGGACCGCAGCCTGTTCGTGACGCGCACCGAGGTTCGCAGCCGGCAAGGCGATTCGCATCTCGGGCACGTGTTCCCGGACGGTCCGCAGCCGACGGGCCTGCGCTACTGCATCAATTCGGCTTCGTTACGGTTCATTCCCAGGGAAGATCTGGAGAAAGAAGGGTATGGTGAATATCTGGAACTATTCGGATAGTGTCGTGTCATCTTTGAAGTGCCGCGAACTGTGGCCTTGAGCGACGCAAATTGAACTCATAGAGCGTTCCTGGTTCAGGGTTCCACGTTCAGGGTTGACGGATGAAAGCGATTTGAGATTTCAGGTGTCAGCCCATATCGAGCAGCGGGCGAAATTGTTTAAGTTCAATATATGTTTGACAAGACACTATTTTCCGCCAGGAGATGGCTTTTTGCGGCCCTCGTGTAAACCTTTCCGCGCCGGAAGGCGTCTAAGGAGTCAACCCAACGGACGGAAAGGAGATCACGACATGAAAGCAATAAGAATTCAAGTGCTTCTGGCCGCAACCGCTCTCGTATTTTTGTTGGCGACCGTCGCGTCGGCCGGCGATCGTTTTCAGCAGCGGCAGAACAATCAAAATCAGAGAATTCACCAGGGCCTCAGAAATAGTCAGATAACCAAGCGGGAGTTCGCGCACCTGTCGCATCAGCAGCGAAACGTGGAGCGGTTCAGGAATTTTGCCATGCGAGACGGCCGCCTCGACCGTGACGAGCGCCGGTCTCTGAACCATTTTCAGGATCGGGCCGGCAAATCTATTTATGACGACCGGCACAACCACGCCAACCGGCACCGGTACCCGGGGTATGCCCGCTATAAAATTTTCGGTCCGGCCCACGCGTATGGGTACAAGCCCCAACGATACTACCGGCCCTTTGGCAGATACCCTTTTTACAGCGCATGGGCAACGCCCGGCTGGGGCTTCGTCTTTTCCGGACCCGTCCGCTAAACGATCCCCTGGTGCGATTGTAACGGGGAGATGTTCACCGGCTGGCCGGTCGATTTTTCGCCGTTAACCGCAACCGGCAGAAGGCGCCGCTCAGGGAAAGTCATGGCATCGAGAAAAGGAGCCGAGCCGGCCAATCGCGAACGACCACCGGGAATAAACGCCTCGATGCCAAAACAATTTACCCCTGAGGCGGTGCCGGACGCCATATTGGTCGACCGA
Organism: Desulfobacterales bacterium; assembly: GCA_049281435.1. Taxonomy (GTDB): domain Bacteria; phylum Desulfobacterota; class Desulfobacteria; order Desulfobacterales; family SG8-13; genus JARFQH01. The sequence continues at coordinate 11,427 of JBAPSB010000325.1, read as the reverse complement.
TTGAAAGGCGGGGACCGGCAGGCGTCCGAAGAGCTGATCCGGCGCTATCAGGAAAAGGCTTTCGGGGTGGCGTTCCGCATGCTTTCCGGGGACCGGGAAGAAGCTCTGGACCTGACCCAGGAGGCGTTTTTGACCGCTCTGCGCCGCATCGACACGTTTGAAGGCAAGTCCTCCTTTTATACATGGTTTTACCGGATCCTGATCAACACCTGTTTGGATTGCCTCAGACGGCGCAAGCGCTGGCGGCGGTTGTTCTTCTTTCGGAAGCCGAATCCCGATGATACGAGCAGGACCTCCGACGCCCTTGAAGAGGCGGCCAGCACGGCGCCGGCCGCCAACCCCGGCGCGACCGTCGAAGCCGGTGAGCTGCAGCGCGACCTTCGCGGCGCCCTGGCGCTGTTGTCCGACCGGCAGCGAACGATATTCAAACTGAAGGTTTTCGAAGAAATGCGGATAGCCGAGATTGCCCGAACGATGGGATTGGCCGAGGGCACCGTGAAAAGTCACCTGTTTCGGGCGACGCGGATCATGAGGGACGCACTGGCCGATTGGTCCGGGCGCTGAAAAAGGAGGCGCAGCATGCCGAAATGTACCGATCGAGACGAGCGGGTAATGCTCGATGTCTACGGCGAGTTGGACACCGGCGCGCGGGCTGCCTGGGAAGACCACCTGAAAGACTGCGCGGACTGCCGGCGGGAAAAAGACGAGTTAACGAAGTTGCTCGCCCAAACCAGGCAAGTGATGGAGCCGCCGCCGCTGACGATGCGCGATTCGGCGGCAGTGGTTCGCCATGTACAATGCCGTTTGGCCGGAGGGTGTCTGGCGGGGTGGCGGCGGGGTTCCGGCAACCGAAAACGAGGGCTGTGGATTCCGGCCTTTGCAACCGCGGCCGTGCTGTTTCTCGTGGTGCTCTTTGTCGGCTATGAGCGGCCCGGCACCGTCGAACAGCAGCCTGCGGCCGGGAGAATTGACATTTCTCAGAAATTGCCGCAGAATGACGAAGAAATTATCAAGAACATGGACCTGCTGAAAAACTTCACCACCCTGGAAAAACTCAGCCAGGTGGTCGACGATTCCACCGGCCGGAGTCCTTCAGGAACAAATGACCAGGGGACGCAGGGGGATATCCGGTATGTCCACGACGAGCGCTCGGCATAGATTCAAGTGCGGCTTGATCCGCCGTTGCGGCGTTTTCTCGCTCATCGTTTTCCTTTTTTCCTTATTTGCCCCTGGGGCCTGGTCCAGCGTGACAATCGGCCGGGGGGCGGATGTCAACGGCTTTCGTTTCACGGCGCAGAGCCGTGAAACCGACCGGCCGCGGATTCTTTGGGCCGGCAACAACAACGGAAATCTGCAAAGAAACTATCAGGAGTGGCAGTCGCTGACGCCGCAGGAGCAAGAAAATCTACGCCGGCGGATGCAGCAGCTGAACCGGATGCCGCCCCAGGACCGCCAACACCTTCAGCAGCTCAACGACAGACTGCAGCAACTCTCGCCGGCCGAACGCAACCAGCTCCAGCGCACGCTGGATAACTGGAACACCCTGTCGCCGTCTGAAAGAGAGGCCGTTCGCCGCCGATTCGGAAACTGAATTCTTTCCCGCAATTCGATCTGGTTCAAGTTATGTAAGTACCTGTCGCTCTTCCGTTTTTCCTTTTCACAATCCCGCCCGACAAATTGATACGGCCGTATGATGTCTTGACGGTGTTCACTTGTACACATCTCCCCTGGCCCCGATGTAATCTACATAAATCATATCCTCTTTATCATCATACCAATATATGATCCGATACTTTCCTGACCGTATCCGACGCTAGCCGGACCATTCTCCAGCCATACCTTTTACGCCTGGCGAACTCAAAGGATTCTGTTCCAATAAACGGAGGACGTTTTTGATGCGTTGCCTTGTGTCTTCTGGAAGGCGTTGGAGGTATTTGGCTGGGTTTCGATGAAAAATGCCCCTGCTCATCAGACAGATTCCAACTCCACGTAAGCATCCTTATTACCGTTTACGCGGTCCTTACAGGCCTCATGGAGTTGTTTTACTGATTTTTTGTCCAGATCGAGGCCTAAAAGTTCCTCTATCTTTTTGTAATCTTCCAGCAGGATGACAACTTCTTTGGGATTACCGTTCTCATCCACGATATATCTTTTATTGATACGCATCTTTGAAACTCCCAAGATAAAATCGTACCTAACCTATGCCAGAACTTTGTATAAATCAAGACCGGTCGTATTGACGCCTCATGCCGATGGGTCGATTTTGTTCTTAGCTTCGCAAAGGCATTTATTGGTTCACCGAACATGCGCATTCAGCAGGAAATGCATTTTTTTGTTGAATTCGACGTTAAAATCAGGGACGAATACATGCTTTGGGTTGGCACGACGCGATTCGAGTGTGCTCGCAACCCGGGAGCGTCGGGTGCTTGGGCGATATGAAGAGACATCGCATCGTTTTTTGGGGCCCATCCGGTATTGTCTAAGGGCCCAGCTCGGCTTCCGGTGTAGTGTGAATTTCTGTACCGCGGCCGGACGGGAGGCATCGGCTCCCGATGTGGGAGGGTATCAGCGAATAAACGCTTGGCCGAGGCCGCCGTCGGCGCCCTCGCAGCGCGGCTGACGGGCAGGCAGTCAGGGGTCTGAATGAAGAAAAAAGTGATCGGGCTGGCGATCGTCGTTTTACTCCTCGCGGCAGCGGCCACCGGGCTCTGGTTCTTTTTGTTTCGAAACCGAGAGGAAAACAAGAACGAACTGGTGCTTTACGGCAACGTGGATATCCGTCAGGTGGAGCTGGCCTTCAATGCCAGCGAACGCGTTGCCGAGATTGTGGTCAGGGAAGGCGAATTGGTGAACAAGGGGCAGCTGCTGGCTGTTTTGGACACCGTTCGGCTCCAGCACGATGTGGACCGGGCCACAGCCCAGGTCGCCGCTCAGAAGGACCAGATCTCCAAGCTGGAGGCCGGCACCCGGGACGAGGAGATCCGCCGGGCCAGGGCCCAGGTCGAGGCCGCCCGAGCCCAGGCCGACGATCTCGATCGAACGTATCGGCGCTTGCGGCCCCTGGCGCAGAAAAACCTGATCGCTCCGGAGCAGCTTGATCAGGCCAGGTCAAAGGCCGATGCCGCCCGGGCCCAGCTGCGGGCGACCCAGCAGGAACTGGAGCTGGCCCTGGCCGGCCCCAGAAAAGAAGACATTGCCGCGGCCAAGTCGCAGCTGAGGGCTTTCGAGGCCGAGCTGGCTCTGGCAGCTCAGAAGTTGGCCGATACGTCTCTTTACGCCCCATCCGGCGGCATTATCCAGAACCGCATCCTGGAACCCGGCGATATGGCTTCCCCCCAGAAAACGGTTTTAACCCTGGCCCTGATCGACCCGGTTTGGATCCGCGCTTACGTTCAGGAAACAGACATCGGCAAATTGTTTCCGGGAATGGGCGCGCGCGTCACTACCGACAGTTTTCCGGATAAGACCTATCCGGCCTGGGTCGGCTATATTTCGCCGGCGGCCGAATTCACGCCCAAAACGGTGGAAACCACGGAATTGAGAACGCGGCTCGTCTATCAGGTGCGCGTTTACGTGTGCAATCCCCAAAACGAGTTGCGGCTCGGTATGCCCGCCACCGTGAGCATTCCACTAGACCAGTCCCGTCCGCCGGACGGTGCCGAAAGCCTGCCCCCCTGCAAGGACAACTGATGCCGGCGGCCAGCCAGAATGAAGGCGCGGCGTCGGTCCCAAACGCCGACCCCGGCCGGCCGGCCCTGGAATTCGAAGGGGTGTCCAAGTTTTTCTTTCAGGGCAAACGCCGCATCTGCGCGTTGCAGGATGTCAGTGTCCGCATCGCCCGCGGGTGCATCACCGGCCTGATCGGGCCGGACGGTGCCGGCAAGACCACCCTGATGCGCCTGTCGGCCTGTTTGCTGAAACCGGCCGCCGGCGCGGTCACCGTGCTGGACATCGATGCCCTTGCCGAGCCCCTCAAGGTGCAGGCCAGCATCGGATACATGCCGCAGCGATTCGGGCTCTACGAAGACCTCAGCGTTCAGGAGAATCTCGACCTGTACGCGGACCTGCAGGGGGTGGTCGGGGCCGACCGTCCCGGGCGCTATACCGAACTCACCCGGTTGACCAATCTGGGTGCCTTCACCACGCGGTTGGCCGGGCAGCTGTCCGGCGGCATGAAGCAAAAGCTCGGGTTGGCCTGCACGCTGGTGCGTCCGCCGCGCCTGCTGCTGCTGGACGAACCCACCGTCGGCGTCGATCCGGTCTCGCGCCGGGAACTCTGGAACATCGTCGGCCGGCTGGTGGAAACCGAAAAAATGAGCGTGCTCTTGAGCACCGCCTACCTGGACGAAGCCGAGCGCTGTGACGAGGTGGTGATCCTCCACGAAGGCCGGGTCCTCGGCCAGGGCCCACCGGCCGATTTCAGAGCGCGGCAAAAGGGCCGGACCTATACCGTGAAGGCCGGCAGCCTGAAAAAGCGCGAGCTGCAGGAGCGCCTGGCAGACGCCGAAGGCGTGGTGGACGCCGTTATTCAAGGCGATGCCGTTCGCCTGGTGATGGAGGACGTGCAGGCGCCCGAATCCGAGCGCCTGCTGCCCCGGGTCCCGGAGGTCGACATCGTGGCGGTGCCGCCCCGTTTCGAAGACCACTATGTGGCCATGCTCAAGGCCCGTCGCAGCGATGATGGCGCCGGCCTTAAGTCCCCCGCGGAAATGGATTTCAACGTGTCGCCGGCGGCAACGGACGATGCCGTCATCAGGGTCGATCATGTCCGGCGCCGGTTCGGCGACTTTTACGCCGTCAAAAACGTCTCCTTCGAGGTGTTCCCGGGCGAGGTGTTCGGCCTGCTGGGCGCCAACGGTGCCGGTAAGACCACGACTTTCCGCATGCTGTGCGGGCTATTGCCGGTCAGCGAAGGGCAGCTGAGTGTGGCCGGGCGCGATCTGCGGCGGGCGGCGGCCAAGGCCCGGGCCCGCATCGGGTATATGTCACAGAAATTTTCCCTTTACGGCAATCTGAGCGTCCGTCAGAACCTGCAGTTCTTCGGCAGCGCTTACGGATTGAGCGGACGGCGACGCCGCGACCGGATCGACTGGGTCCTGAACCGTTTCGACCTCTCGGAGTTGGCCGATGCCGTCAGCGGAGACCTGTCGCTCGGTTTCAAACAACGGCTGGCCTTGGCGGCCGCTCTGATGCACGCGCCGGACATCCTGTTTTTGGACGAGCCCACCTCCGGGGTGGACCCCATGGCGCGCCGGGAATTCTGGCGCCACATCAATTCGCTGGCGGCTTCCGGTGTCACCGTGCTGGTCACCACGCACTTCATGGAGGAAGCCGAATACTGTGACCGGCTGGCCATCATGGCGGCCGGAGAAATTCTGGCCATCGGCAGCCCGGTCGACATCAAGCAAAAAGCCGCCGATAGAAACGGGAAGTCGGTGCAGACCATGGAGGAGGCATTTATCGGCCTGATCGAACGGCAGGCGCAACCGGAGTCAGCGACATGAGGCGGGCGGGAGACGCCAACCGCGGCAGGACCGCGGAGCCTGAAAACGCCCGTGGCGGTGGGCTGATGCGGCTGCGTGGCCTGGTGCGCAAAGAATTTCTGCAGGTAATTCGGGACCCCAGCAGTATCGGCATCGCCTTTCTCATGCCGGTGGTCCTGCTGCTGCTCTTCGGCTACGGCGTTTCGCTCGATGCCGAACATGTGCCCATCGCCCTTGTGATCGAACAGGCCGACGGCGACACGGCCGGCTTTTTGTCGGTTTTCGGGAACAACACCTATTTTGCCCCGGTGGTGATGCAGGACATGCGGCAGGCCGAAGCCGCGATGATGGAACACCGGGTGGACGGCATCATTCACCTGCGCGCCGATTTCGCCCGGGACCTGCGGCGGCCGGGCGGCGCGACGGTGCAGGTCATATTGAACGGCGTCGATGCCAACACCGCCCGGCTGGTGTCCGGCTATGTGGAGGGCGCCTGGCTCAACTGGATGGAGCAGCGTTCGCTGAGCCTTGGAAACCCGCTGCGCCTTCCCATCCAGGTAGAGCAGCGGGTGTGGTTCAACAGTGCCGTGCGCAGCCGCAATTTTCTGGTTCCCGGCCTGATCGCGGTGATCATGACCCTCATCGGGGCCCTTCTGACGGCGCTGGTGGTGGCCCGCGAGTGGGAGCGCGGCACCATGGAAGCCCTCATGGTGACTCCCGTAGCGGTGCACGAGATCCTGCTGGGCAAGCTGGTGCCTTACTTCATCATGGGCATGGGCGGCATGGGGCTTTCGGTCGTCATGGCGGTCTGGCTTTTCGAGGTCCCGTTGACCGGCTCCCTGTGGGTGCTGACGGCCACCTCGGCCCTGTTTCTGCTGGTGGCTCTGGGAATGGGACTGCTCCTTTCCACGGCGGCCAAAAATCAGTTCGTGGCCGGGCAGGCCGCCATCATCGTCACCTTTCTGCCCGCCTTCCTGCTTTCCGGCTTTATTTTCGACATCAACAGCATGCCGCCGGTTGTCCAGGGCCTCACGCATCTGATCGCCGCCCGTTATTTTGTCTCCATCCTCCAGACCGTGTTTCTGGCCGGCAATGTCTGGTCGGTGATCCTGCCCAATGCAGCGGCTCTGGTGGCCTTTGCCGTGCTTTTTCTCGGTCTCAGCCGTAAAAAATCGCGCAAGCGGCTGGATTAGGGGAGTTTATGTTCCTGCGAATCGTCGCCCTGGTACGAAAAGAATTCCTGGCGCTGATGAAAGACAAGAAGAGCCGCTTCACCATCATCATCCCGCCCATCGTGCAACTGCTGGTTTTCGGCTATGCGGCCACCTTCGACCTGAACAACGTTCCCTACGCGGTCTATGACGAAGACCGGGGAGACGCGGCCCGCGACCTGCTGAGCCGTTTCAGAGGCTCCCCCAACTTTCAGGAGGTCGCGCAGCTGAGCCGTAATGCCGACATCGCCCCCCTGATCGACCGCAAGGGCGCCCTGATGGTGATCCATATCGGCCCGCAATTCAGCCGCGAGCTGTTGACCGGCGGCAGCGCCACCTTGCAGGTGATCATGGACGGCCGCAACTCGAACACGGCCATGATCGCCCTCAATTACGTGCGGGCCATCGTCACCCGCTACAACCTGGAATGGATCCAGCGCAGCGGCGGCCCGTCACCGCCGGCCCGCCTGGAGATCCGGGCCTGGTTCAACGCCAACCTGGAGAGCCGCTGGTTTATCGTTCCCGGTATCATCGGCCTGCTGACGCTGGTGGTCACCCTCCTGGTGACGGCCTTGAGCGTGGCCCGCGAGCGGGAGCAGGGCACCTTCGACCAACTGCTGGTGACGCCCCTGCGCCCGGTCGAAATTTTGATCGGAAAGGCCCTTCCGGGTTTCATCATCGGGACCGCCGAGGCGACCGTGATTATCCTGATCACCGTCTTCTGGTTCGGCGTACCGCTGCGCGGCCACGTCATCACCCTTTACACCGGGTTGTTTCTCTTCATCCTCTCGGCGATCGGCTTCGGGCTGATGATCTCCTCCCTGGCGGTCACTCAGCAGCAGGGGCTGATGGGGGCCTTTCTGTTCATGGTGCCGGCCATTATCCTTTCCGGTTTCACCACCCCGATCGCCAACATGCCGGCGGTGGTACAGAAAATCACCCTGCTCAATCCGCTGCGGTATTTCATGGTGGTGATCCGTGGGGTGTTCCTGGAAAACACGCCCTTTCATCTGCTGCTGTCCCAATTCTGGCCGATGGCCATCATCGGTATTATTAACCTGGTAGTCGCCGGGTGGCTGTTTCGTCACCGCATCAACTGATATGAAACCTTCATGGCCCTGCGGACCGCCACGATACGTGAAAATCGGTTGTGTTTTCGAACTAAAAGAAAATGCTGCCGCCGGCGGCGGCTATCGCCGCTGCGGTGATCAGATGAAACAAATAGGGGGGCAGAACGCTTTGGGAGCGTTCTCTGACCAGGCCGGCGGCGATGCCGAAGGCGAAGGCGCTGAAGATGTTAGCAGCGGTCCAGCCGGTGAACGCTGCGGTCAGAGAACCGGAAGAGAGCAGCAGCCGGTAGCCGATGTAAACGGCATACAGAAAAGCGGAGCCGACCGTCGGCCACGACAGGAACCAGCGGCTGCTGTGGTACTGGACACGGATGGAGCGGGCCAGTTGACCGTGCACCAGGCCGCGGAAGAGCAGTTCAAACGCCAGCGGCAAAATGACGATCAGGAAAAGTATTTTGTGAAAGAGCGTCACGGTCCAGCCCGAGGTGTCGGGTTGCCATATGCCGCCCAGGAAACCGAACAGGACGGCGGCGGGAAGCACCAGCCACCAGGACGAGCCCACGGGCAGTGCCAAGCCATATTGCCAGGACTTTTTGTAGGACAGGAGTATTAGAAACACGGCGCTCAGAACGATCACGGCGAGCGCGGCGGCAAAAGCGGGGTAGGGCGCCAGGTCGAAGGGAACCTTCGAAAGCCAGGCGCCCGGATGCCAGAAAAGCCGCAAAATTTCAGCCGGGGCCAGGATGATCGCCGCGAGCAGGGTGGCATTCAGCAAGCCGGCGGCCTGCCGCCGGATGCTCGGCTTCTGCAGCGCGTCGCGGCAGGCCTGGGCGATTTCCCCGGGATTCAGGCTCGTTCCGGTCGCCCGTGGCGAACCGCCGATGTCGGCCGAGCCGCCCCAGCGGTTGTTTTCGGAGCGCGCTTTGACGGCCGGGTCGATGAAGTTCAATCTTTCGTAAACCGGCTGGAGGTCACCCGGCATGAACAAATCCATGCGCCGCAGGGTGCAGGCGCCCGGGCTCCGCTGCAGCACTACCAGGCCGAGCCGGCTGCCGTAGAGGTTGTTGAGGTGGGGCTCGAGTTCGTAAATGCCGGTGTCCGATTCCACCACCACCACGAGCCGGTCGTCGGAGAGGTCGAGGCGTGCCAGTTCCTTGATGCCCTTGAAATCGGTGAACTCGTTCGATTTGTAAATGATACGGTCGATCTTGTGCAGAATCGATGCGGTATAGTCAAGGAAGTCGACGTCGCCCCACACCCCGTCCTTTTTCAGCTGGGTTTCGTCCTTGCGCAGAAAATCGATGACCCTCTGGGTCCGGCGAAGATGCTCCGGCGGCAGGGCGCTGAATTCCTTCAACTCCAATCCCAGAGCGTCGATAACGCCTTCGAGCCGGACCAGGGCATACAGAAATCGCAGGTGCATCGGCTCCTTGCGGCTGATGCGCTGATGGTTGAAGATCAGCCATATCGCCAGGATCGTGTCCAGGTCGGGGTCGTTGGCGTGGACCTGCCATTCACGGTCGCGCAGGTCCAGCCCTTTCAGGATCATGACCAGCGCCTGTTCGCAAGTGGCAAGGGTAAAGGCCCTCACGCAGCCCTCGTGATGGTCGAGGTTGTAGATTTTTTTTTCGTGGTCGAGGAACGGCTCGCCCTGGGCGACGCCATCGAGGTAGATGGTCCCGGCCGGCGCCTTGCGCGCCGTGGCGGCCGAGACTGTCAGGCCGGCCTGGATCAAAACCGTCAGGTTCGGCGCCTCGAGGCAGGTCAGCACCTTCTTTTCCCCGATGTCCTTGACCACATACCGCTGCGGCAGCTCGGACGAGGGGGCCGCTGCTTCCACCAGCTGGCCGCCGGCTGCTGCGACAGGTTTCTCCGCCATGGGAGCTGGACTGCCGGATGACGGGTCTTTGACTTCTTTTGTGTCGTCTTCCATGAACCGAATACTGGCCTCGCACTGTTTTCGGGCGCCGAATCCTCTGCCGTCAGGCCCGTTTTCCAGAATAGCGATCCATATTCATAACAGTCAACCCACCGGCGGTCAAGCGGGCCAGCGGCCCGTTCCTGCGGCGGGCCGGTTGACAACTCATGGGGTCATCACTTAATCTTCCCCCAAAACGCCCGTGGCCCTTACGGGCGGCCACGGCGTATGAAAATCTATTTCTGCACCGGACAATCGAATGCCGAACATCGAACGTCCAACGCCGAATGGTTTATGTCGCATGGTCAATGCAGCCATTTTTTACATTCGGCAGCCGGAGCGCAGCGACCTCATTCTTCGATGTTGAGCGGTCAATGGTCGATGTTCGACGGTCAAAATCTATTTTTCGGAGGTCAAGACATGAAAACATTGGTTTACAAATTCTTGATTTTACTAATTGTCGCACAGTCGGCGGCGGCGGCGGATCAAGCCGTGGCCAATCCCCGGGTGGCACTGGAAACAACCAAGGGGCGCATCGTGATCGAACTTTTCCCGCGCGAGGCGCCCGCCGCCGTGAAGAACTTTTTATCCTACGTGGAGGCCGGTTTCTACGACGGCACCGTTTTTCACCGGGTGATTCCCGGCTTCATGATCCAGGGCGGCGGCCTGACGGCGGACCTGCAGCAAAAACCGACCGGAAAGCCGGTGCCCAATGAAGCCGACAATGGCCTTAAAAGCACGCGCGGTACGGTTGCCATGGCGCGGACCGCGGATCCCCACAGCGCCACGAGCCAGTTTTTCATCAATACCGCCGATAACGAGTTCCTGAACCACCGCGGAAAAACCTCACAAGGATGGGGTTATACCGTCTTCGGGCGGGTTTCGGAGGGAATGGCGGTCGTCGATGCGATTTCGAGCGTCAAGACCAGCACCTCCGGGATGCTCCAGGATGTGCCGGTCGAACCCGTGGTGATCGAGAAGGCGCGGCGGGTGAAATAGTTTCCGTCCATAAATGGCGCTTTTTCCGCCATTTCGGCGTCAATCACGCCAAGGCGTAACCAAAGAAGTGACAAAATACCCATTCGTTTCAACAATATTATCACACGATAATAACCGTAGGGGCAGACCTTTGTGTCTGCCCTTTAACAGGCACAAATACCTCGGGCGCTCCCCACATGAAGGGCACACACAGGTGTGCCCCTACTGGAAAATTGCGTGTTTCTGGATCGGAAACCAATCAGCGCCCTTAATGAAACCATGGATGGGCCCGAAATAGGCGATCTACGGGATGATACACTGAGCCGAACGACTGATGGGCAAAAGGTCAGCTATAGAAGCGCTTCGGGCAGTGCGAGGACTTTTTGCAGTTCGACGGCCAGATCGAGGGCTTCCATGTGGTCTTCTATGAGGGCGGGTGAAAAAGGCAATTCCGCAAAAATTCTTTTTTCCTGGAGATTCGATATCTCCCACAGCCAGCGCAGGCGGGCGTGGTATTCGGGTGTGGACCCGTACCGCTCCAGTATGTAAGCCATTCTTTCGTCCAGGCTGACGATGCGGTCGTGCAGGACGCGTTTGTCGGCGTAATTGACGATTTCGGCTTCCGAAGGTGTGTCGCTATCGAAGTAGGCGTCCAGCTTGACATGCTGGCGGATTATGTCACCTACTTCCGCGAAGCCGCAGTCGACCAGCAGGTCACAGCCGCTTTCGGAATGCTTTTCCCCGGTGGTCAAGCTGCGGGTCTTGGT
>JBAPSB010000324.1:0-7872 GCA_049281435.1 Desulfobacterales bacterium | reverse complement strand
GGGCCGGTTGGCCCGCGTGGCGCAGCCGGCGCCCGCGGGAAGCCTTCACCCTGTCTTTGCTGCTGGCCACCGGTCTGCGCGAGGGGTTCGAGGAGATGCGGCTGAACCCTTTCGGCGTCCGCTTCCTGGGCTTTTTGCCGCCTGCCCGGCTGGTGATGTTCCAGCGGACGATCTACCCGATGGTCTGCTGGGTTTCCGGTCAGGTGCGCTTTACTCCCAACTGGGAGGTTGAAAAAGTCGTCGCCGTGCCGGTGAGCCGTCTGCTGCAGGCGGACAACTACGCGCGCTGCGTCTTTCACATGGGCGGTTCCAACGGCAACCGGCCGGCGCCCGAGATCAGGGAATTCCCCTGTTTCATGGATCGACGGGCCGGACGCACCGAACGGCTCTGGGGGGCCACTTTCAGGATCACCATGAGCTTTCTCGACCTGGTCTTCGGGTTCACGCCGCCGGCCGTCGAAAAACTGGCGGCCGTCGAGGGAACTCTGGACCGCCATTACCTGTCCGGCCGCCCGGCAGCGACCGCCAAACCTTCCTGACCGTGATGCTGTCAAAGACGCCTCTTAACCGCAGGGTATTTCATTCACTTTAAGGCCGTGTTTACAAAAAATGGCCGTCGGCGGGCCTCTAGTGCAGGGCGACGATGGCCTTGGCGGGGATCAGGCCGGTGGCGCTGGCCGAGACGATGTTGCCGGCCACGCCCGGTCCGTCGCCGGCCACGTACATTCCCGAGATCTTTGTTTCCAGGTGCGCGGTGGTGTCGACCTGGGTGGCGAAAAATTTTATTTCGGGCGCGTAGAGCAGGGTCTCGTCGTTGGAAACTCCCGGAATGACCAGGTTGAGCTTGTCGAGGCCTTCGAAGATGTTGGTCAGGATCCTTTCGGGCAGGGCCATGGCGATGTCGCCGCAGACGACCTCGACCAGGCTCGGCGCGATGTATCCTTTCCTGACGCGGTTCCAGGTGCTGCGCCGGCCGCGCTTCAAATCGCCGAAGCGCTGCAGGATCGGCTTGCCGCCGCCGATCAGCGATGCCAGGCTGCCGATGGCTTCCCCGTAGGCCTGGTTGTCGGTCACCGGCTCGGTCAGGACGACCTTCGACAGGAAGGCGAAATTGGTATTTTCGGACTTGCGGTGCCGGAAGGCGTGCCCGTTGACGCACACGAACCGGCTGTAGTTTTCCTGGGTGACGAACCCGCCTTGATTGGTGCAGAACGTGCGCGTCTGGTCGTCGTACTTGCTGGTCTGAATGAAAAAGGTCGGGTCGTAGATCACGCTGCACAGATCCTGCATGATGTCGTTGTGCACCTCGACCCGCACGCCGACCTCGATGCCGCGCTGGGTGAGGCCCAGGCCGTATTTTTGCGCCAGCGACCCGATCCAGTTGGCGCCCACGCGGCCGGGCGCCAGGATGACCTTTCCGGCGCCGTACGTGCCGCGATCGGTCACCACGCCGGTGACGCGCATGTTCTCGACGATAACATCCCTGACCTCCTCGGAGGTGTGAAACTCCACGCCTCTGGACATGACGTAATCGCGCATGGCGGCGATGTGTTCCGGCAGGCAGTCGCTGCCGAGGTGTTTTTGACGGATGATCAACAGGTCGATGCCGTGGCGCTTGGCCTTCTGGCGGATGCGGCGGGCCTCGGCCATGTCGGTCGGGTAGACCGGGCCGTCCATTCCGAACCGGTTGAAAATCGTTTCGGTCTCTTCGATCAGGGCTTCGGCCGCGGGGCGTGGCATGAACTGGGTCAAGTCGCTTTTGCCCAGCTTGTGAATGTAGTTGAGCTTACCGTCCGAAAAGAGACCGGCACCGCCGATTCCGGACAGGATGTGGCAGGGCTTGCAGCCGAGGCACTCGCGGTTGTCGCTCATGGGGCATTTTCGTTTGAGAGCGTCCTGGCCCATTTCGATCAGCAGCACCCGCAAGCCCGAGTGCTCGCAGAGGTGGTAAGCCGCAAACAATCCGGCTGGACCGCCGCCCACTATGATGACGTCATACGCGCGTTTATCAGTTTCGCTGCGGGCAGCGGACATAAGTCCTCTCCTGCGGTTGATCAACGACCATTTTCGATTTTCACATTCCAGGGATGGATAAGCATCGCTGCGACAACGTCCTTCACTCCCCCCTGGCGCCACTGACAGCCTTGATTCCTCCGCCGGCGGGACTAAAGGGCTTAACGAGCTAAACCGGCAAAACCATCACAGTATAGCACCGACGAACTTTCACCGGCAAGGTTGAATCGGGGCCGCGGATTCTTATCATGAGGGCGACCCCCCGCGCTTTATGCTTGTATAGCGTCCGGGTTTATTTTAGCCTGATCTCAAAATTGTAAAAAAAACCGCCATCGGGCGGGGAGAATCGATTCACATGCCGACCAGCGACTATTACCGCCTTTTAGGCGTTGACGACACCGCCACGGCGCAACAGATAAAGGAAGCCTATCGCAAGCTGGCCTACCAGTTCCACCCGGACCGCCATCCGGACAATCCGCAAGCGGCGGAACAGATGAAGAGGCTCAACGAGGCCTATGCCGTGCTGGCCGATGCCAACAAGCGGCGCGAGTACGACGGCCTGCGGCAGCAATTCGGCGACACCGCCCACAGCCGCTTCCGGCAGAGCTACAGCGACCGGGATATTTTCAGGGGCTCGGACATCTACCAGGTCTTCGAAGAGATGGCCCGCTCCTTCGGTGTGCGCGGGGTGGAGGACATATTCAAGGAGTTTTACGGGCCGGGGTTCCGCAGTTTCCAGTTCAACCGGCCCGGAATGTTTGCGCGCGGATTTGTCTTCACCGGTTCCGGACGACCCGGCACCCGGCAAGGCCCGGCACTGCCCCAAGGCGGGGTGCTCGGCACGTTCGCGCGCCGGCTCCTGAAAAATATCAGCGGCGTCGAGCTGCCGGAAAAGGGCGGGCCCGTCCGCGATACCATTTTTATCGGCCCCGAGCTGGCCCGGACCGGCGGCCCCTACGCCTATTTTCTGCGTGAAAAATCGAAAAAGCTGGTGGTGAAGATCCCGCCGGGCATCCATTCGGGACAAAAAATCCGTCTGGCCGGCATGGGTCACGACGGCAAGGGCGGGGAGCCGCCCGGCGACCTTTACCTCGAGGTCAAAATCCGCGAACCGCTCCTGGGCAGCCTGAAGAACAGGCTGGCGCGATGGCTGGCGCCGGCGGACCGCGCGCAGTAGAACCACCGCTGAAAGCGCGCCTATGTGCCTGCAGATTCGAAACCTGACCCTCAGATATCCCGGTTCCCCGAATTTCGTCTTCCGGGATCTGTCCTTCGAATTGACGGAACCCGGATTCAACTCCCTTTTCGGCCCCTCGGGCGTCGGCAAGACCTCGCTGGCCAGGATCCTGACCGGCGACCTGCGCGGTTTCTCCGGGGAAATCGGCCACGAGGGGATGAAGACCTTTCTCTATTCCTACAACACCGAGCGGCTTCCGGGCTGGTCGGCGGTCGGCCGGCATCTGGAAAAAATCACCCCTGCCGGCCGCCGGGCCCGCCTTCAGGACCTGGTCCCGGTTTTCGGTCTGGAAGACTGCCTGCGGCAGCGGTTTTCCCAGTTGTCCCTGGGACAGCAGAACCGCGTCAATCTGCTGCGCTATCTCCTGCAGGACTTCGATCTGCTGATCATGGACGAGAGCCTGGCCAACGTCGACGAGCTGACCCGCGAGAAGATCATCTTGCAGGTCAAGGCGCTTTATCCCCGGCGCCATTTTCTCTACATCTCGCACAATGTGGTCGAGGTGTCGAAATTCTGCCGTGACATCGTCGTCCTGAGAGGGGCGGAGCGCCACCCGCAATCGGTGGTCGTCCGCGGACAGGACGCCCGGCTGGACCGCGAGATCGAGCGGGGTCGGCTCGATCAGAGCATGCTGGAGATCGTCAATGCTTCTTCATAGGCGCATTTACCAGTTTCTGATCATCTATGCCATCGGGCTCGCCTTTCTGCTCCTGATCAAGTACGGCCTGGATCTGTCCGACTACGTGATTCCCGGACCGGTCGACATCTGGCACACCGGCACCGCGCAGTTCGGGCGCTATTTGGCCGATGTCCTGAACACGCTGGCGGTGGCGGTCGTGGGGCAGGTGATGGCGATATTCATCGCCTTGCTGGTGGGGATCGCCGGCCGGCAGGCGACCTGGTTCGGCTCGTTCATCAAGGTCGCGGCCTACAACGTCCAGGCCTATCCGATCGTGGCCATTGCGCCGATAATTTTCATTCTGTTAGGCGACGGCCTGCTGACCCGGCTGTTGATTGCGGCCATGATCTGCTATTTTCCGGTGCTGCTCTCGGTTATCGGCATCATGGCCGAGCCGGTTGACGACATCGAGCATTTCTACCGCGTGACCGGGCGCATGCGCTGGCAGCTGGAGGTCAAGATCCGTGCCTTCGAAAATCTGAACAAACTGACGACGGTGATCGCCGGAAGCGCCACCCTGGCGATGGCCGGCACTATCGTGGCCGAGTTCATCGCCGCCAATGCCGGTATTGGCTACAGCATCCGCGTGGCGCTCTACCAGAGCAATCTGGCCAAAATCCTGGTCGCCCTTTTTCTCATCGGCATTACGCTGTCGGTGTACCAGGGTTTTCTGGAACTTTGCGGGGCCGCCATCCGCCGGGTATGGACCGGAAAATAGACCGGCCCGCTCGACCGCGGCCATGACCGCGACGCGCCTGTTTAAAAACCTGTTTCGGCGGATTTGTCCGGCCGCAAGGGCCTTTTCGGAAATGAACGGATCGGGTTGAGGGATCGAGGGATGCCGGGAAGCGGAAAAAAACACCGTTACACCATTAGGCTGGCCGTTCTGGTCCTGGTTTTTCTTATCGGCGCCGGCTGCGGCAGGAAGGACGCGGCCGACGGTACCATCGTCTACCGGCTCAAATGGCTCTTCAACACCAGTGTCGTCGGTGATCTCTACGCCGATGCCCACCGGTTTTTCGCTGCCGAAGGGCTCAAGGTCGAGATCAGGGAAGGCGGACCGGAGCGCGACGCCCTGCGGGAAATCGAACTGGGGCGGGCGCAGTTCGGCGTGGCGTCCGCCGATCAGGTGATCCGGGCCTTGGCCAAAGGGGTCGATGTCGTCGTTCTCGCCCAATTTTTTCAAATCAATCCGCTGCAGTGGATTTACCGGCCGGAACAAATGAAAATCACCGGCCTCTCCGATCTGAAAGGCCAGGTCCTGGGTGTGACCTTCGGCGGCAACGACGAAACCATCTTAAAGACTCTGCTGGCCCGGGCGGGGCTCACCGAAGCCGATGTGACGCTCTACAGCGTGCGCTACGACTACACGCCGTTCATCCAGAAAACCGTCAATTTCTGGCCCGTCTACCGCAACACCCAGGCCGTATTTCTGGCGGAGAAGCTGCGCGGTTCCGGCGATGCCTTCGCCTTTTTCAACCCGGCCGACTACGGCGTGCGGTTGGTGGCCAACTCCCTGGTGACGTCCGGAAAAATAATCGAGCGTGATCCGGAAACCGTCCGCAAGTTCACTACGGCCCTGCTGAAGGGCTGGCGGGCGGCCCTGGAGCCGGCCAATGCCGACCGGGCCCTGGAAACCCTGCGCCGGTACGACAAGGACTCCTCGACCGATGTCCTGCGAGAGGAGCTGGCGGTCACCCGGAGCCTGGTGCAGCCCGATCCGGCCATTCCGATCGGTTTTATCGATACGGCGGCCTGGAAGCAAACCGCACAGATTATGGTAGCGCAGGGCCTGGTGCCGGCCCCGGTGAGAATCGACTCAGTGCTGCGGGAGATTCCGCGACCGTAAGGGGCGTGGGATGCCCCAAACAACATGAGGGCTGATCGGTGACCTTAAAAAAATTCCGGATGGGCACGCGATAGAGGGGGGGCGCAACCCTGCCGGGGTGCCGCCGGCGGTCAATCGGATTCCGACTCGGGATAGGCGAAGTAGCCATCCGGATCGGAGAGCAGTTTTTCCAGGCGATACTTGTAATAGCCCACCTGCCGGCGCTTGTTATTCTGTGAACCGAATTTTTCAAGCGGCGCGGCCTCTAAATCCTGGATGGCGAGGGCCAGGCGTTTTTTTTCACGATCGATGAGCTGCTGCCGGTCGGCGCCCCGGCCCAGCTCGTCCTGCAAATCACCCACGATCGATTTTTCACGTTGGACGAGGTCGCCCTGCGGCATCGGAAAAACGGCCA
Organism: Desulfobacterales bacterium; assembly: GCA_049281435.1. Lineage (GTDB taxonomy): Bacteria > Desulfobacterota > Desulfobacteria > Desulfobacterales > SG8-13 > JARFQH01. Next base: position 1,700 of record JBAPSB010000324.1, on the reverse strand, counting down.
GATCGAGCCGGGTGGCGTCGATATACTCGGCATCCGGGTCCGTTTCGGTTTCGGCGGGTTGCGGTTCGGCGGTGGTCTCTGGCTCGGCGGCGGTGCTTGGCTGCGTCGCCGGTTCGGACCGATTGCGAGCGGGCTGGCCGCCCGGGTTCGCGGCGGTCGTCAGTTTTTCCTTCTGCTCAAAGGCATCGGTCGCCTCCGAGGGGCTTGTATTGCTGAAATGCTTGACGCCCTTGGCGTCCGTCCAGACAAACATCCGGTCGGCTGACGCCGGCACCTGCAGCAGGAAAAAAAGCGCCATGGCGGCGAATGATCTTTTGAACATGATGACACCCTCCCGATGACAGCCGCAGGGTCAACCCGTCCGTAGTCCGGGCTTCGAGCGGCGGCCGGTGTCTGCGGCTGACGGCCGGGCTCGAAAACAGAGGCCGGGCGGGCGGGTGGTTTTTTTGGGGGGGCACCACCGCCGCCGGAGCCTTGGGGAAAAAACAAGAGTTGCTCCAAAACCGGGTGTATCCTACCACAATCATGGCAGATTCTCAAGTCGGGGTCGCTCGGCACAGATGACCTGAGCGTAAAAAGGCGCCTTGATTTTTGCGGCAATCCAAAACCGGTTGCGGGATGGAGGGAAGACGGCGGACGGGCTCAGCGGGTTTTGTTTTTACGGCTGTGATAGTCGATGATGAAGTTTTTGACGACGCGGGTGACCTCTTCGCGCTCGCCGAGAAACTGAATGCCGGTCAAATATTTCGTGGGGGCCACCGGGCGTGAGTGGGCGACCTTGCCCTTGGTTTCGACCATGTTGTTGTCCAGATCGATCGACATCAGGAGAATGTATTCGGCATCGATCGGACAACTGGTTTCAAGCAGGGTGCCGCCCTGGCTGATGTCGACCGTGGTTCCCATGCCCTCGGCGATCTGCAGCCCATCGGCGTCGAGACAGATATAGGACACCACATTGTGGGTCTGCACGCGCGGGTACTTTCGTTTTTCCGATTCCGGCATGATGGGGTCTTCGTTCGATTTTCCAGGGTCCGGTTCCGCGGGCGCGGGAAAAAGCACGGTGTGCACGAACCTGCTGGTCCCGGCGGGTCTGAGTCCTAACGGGCTGCCAGGCGATACCGCGGGTTCAATGGCGCGCGCCTCAAGTCCGTTAAGTATCCAATTAATTGAATTTTTTACGCTTTATTTATTCGTCTGTCAAGAGACAAGTGCGCGGGCGTCAATATTGTCCCGCTGCCGCCAGCCGATAGAAGGCGAGAGGTGACCGCTGGAATCTGCACGGACACTACCGATTTTCGATGCCGCCCGGACCCGGCTGGCGCTGCCATACCCCGCGCTGTGTGAAGCCCTGGCCGACATGCTTCTGGCACACCGGGCCGGACGCGTCGTCGCCCCGGAGCGCATGGTGGTATCGATCGCCGCCGGGGGCACCCTGCTGGTGATGCCGGCGGCCGACGAGCGTTTGGCCATTACGAAACTGGTGACCGTTCACCCGCAGAACCAAAAGAAGGGTTTGCCGACCATCCAGGGCCAGGTCATCGTCATGGAGGCCTCCAGCGGCCGGCCCCTGGGGATTGTGGACGGGATAACGGTGACCGCGCGGCGCACGGCGGCCGTGAGCGCCCTGGCCGCCTCCCGCCTGGCACCCGATCCGGCCGGTCCGCTTCTCGTCGTGGGTGGCGGCACCCCGGCCCGCGCGC
>JBAPSB010000323.1:0-15365 GCA_049281435.1 Desulfobacterales bacterium | reverse complement strand
GCCCCTGCGGCACCAATTGCAAGCATGGTGGCGGCGTATACTGCATCATTGGGTGCTTCGCTGATAACAACCATGTCATAATGGCCCATTGTAAGATAAAACGCTTTGAATTCGCCTCCAGCGGCTTTCATGGCCTTTTTAACTTTGTCCAGTCTCGCAGGGCTTTCTTTGATGCTTTCGATGCCTTTTTGAGTGTAATTGACTAATGTGATGTAAGTCGGCATATTCCTATCTCCTTATCTGAACGGGTTAGCGTTGATTTATAATTTAAAACTTTCACACCCATGTTTTTCCTTCATTCGGCTGGTCCCACCTTCCTTCAACGTACCAAACAGTTGAATACGTCCGACTTCCTTTGGTCATAGCCAGACCCATGCCAAGCAGCGACAATTTCAGTTTATGGTGGAAAAGTTACGTCGAGCATAATTCTCAACTAATGGGATAAAGGTATATTTATGAACTGAGGTAGAGGAAAGGCTTGGCTCGGAAGCGGTACAAGAATGTCAATTGAGATTTATGATATTTACAGTGGCGATTCCGCTAATTTTTAAAATATGACCTTAATATAGCGTTGTCAAAAAAATAGCAGGAATACAAAATAAAGAGTTGAATGGGTGGCACCCCAATATTTCGTGCCAAACCGATTGTTTTTCAAATTACAGATTACATACCAGAAAGTGAATATATCCATTCATTCCCCTCTGACGGGTTGTGATTAATTGAGATTATTCCAAAGTCAGCCAAACTATTATTGTCAAGGAATTCAAATCTTACTTTGAGGGTTGTCAGTGGTTTTCGTCTTTTGAAAATAACCTGATGTCTAACTGACAATGCTTTTCCGCATTCGTCGTTGGCTCGGAAATCCGTTATTTGAGATCTCAACCGCTAGTGGATACGGTCCTCGGGCAGACACTTATTTGCCTTGTCGGCATCTCGATTCCAGCGTGTACTGAGATCACAAACAACGGATACCCACCGTTTAATTCTGGAGATGCTTCAGTGAGGCTTTGATAAAGGCCGGTATGTCATCGGGATTGCGGCTGGAGACAAGGCCCCTGTCCTCGACGACCTCCTGGTCGAGATATTCGGCACCGGCGTTCTTGATGTCCTGCACGACCGACTTGTATCCGGTTATTTTGCGGCCGCGAATCACGTCGGCGGTGATCAGCAGCTGCGGCGCGTGGCAGATGGCGAACACGGGTTTGCCGCTGCGCACGAAATCGCCGGCAAACTTGACGGCGGTCTCGTCCACCCGCAGCCGATCGGGCGAGTAGCCGCCCGGAATCAGCAGGGCGTCAAAATCGTTTACGGCAACATCTTTGATGGCCTTGTCGATTTTAACCGGCGTCTTTTCTTTCTTACCATGCACGGTCTCTCCGGCTTTCAATCCGATGTGAATCAGCTTGTGACCGGCCTCGCGAAACGCTTCGGCCGGCTTGGTGTACTCCACGTCTTCGAACATGTCGGTAATGATAACAGCGATTTGACTCATGATTTACCTCCTGTTTCTGTTTTCATACTGCTCGTTATCTGTATGCGGGTGATCCACTCATCCAACCGGCTTTACAGCCTCCTCGCGTCCAAGCTTCTCAGCCTCCCATCCTCCAATTCCCATCTTCCTTTTCCCATCTTCTTGCACTTCAACCTTCCGCCCTTTGCCTTCCGCCTTCATCCTTCCGCCTTTCGCCTTTCGCCTTTTTCACTCCAACATCCCGCTTCCCAAGCCTCCATCATCTCCTTCCAGACAGGCTGATTCTCAAACCCACCCGCTATCCCTCCTCCAGTTCGATTTTAAGGGAAAGGAAATTGAGCAGGTCTTTCAGCGCGATAATGCCGAGCAGCCGGTCGCCTTTGATCACCATCAACCGGCCCGCGCCCGTGCGGTGCATGCCGGACAGCGCTTTAACGGCATCGGTATCGGGCTCGATCGTGTTTTCGGCACTGCAGGCCTCGGCCAGTTCGCCGGCGGTCGTTATGTTCCAGCGCTCACGCGGGACCTTCTGGACCTGGCGGGTGGTGATACAGCCGATCAGACGCTCTCCGTCCACGACCGGAAAAAGCTTGTGGTGATATCGATAAATGTAATCCTCCACGAGCCGATCTACAGTGGTCGTGGGTGAAACGGTGACCGGTTCGCGGTTCATGAAGCGCTGCAGTGATTCGCCTTCCAGCGCGCGGCGCATGAGCAGCTGCTGATAAGAAGACCTGGCGGCGCTGCGGATGAACAGACCGATCAAAAAAAACCACATACCGCCGATGAAAAAGCCGCTCAGCGCCCGCAAGAAACCCAGGGCGATCAGCAGCAGACCGAATCCTTCGCCGACGGTAGCGGCGATGCGGGTTGCCCAGCGGATGTTGCCTTTCCAGGCCCACAGGCCCGCCCGCAACACCCGGCCGCCGTCGAGTGGAAACGCCGGTACCAGGTTAAAAAGAGCCAGATACAAATTGATCAGGCCCAGGTAGGCCAAAACGCCCACAATTTCCACCGACCATGCGCCAACTTGCCCCAGGTGGCTGATCCCGTAAAATACAGCGGCCATGACCAAACTGGAAATCGGGCCGACGATGGCGATCAGAAACTCGTCGCGGGCGCTGGTGGGCTCCTGGTTCATCTCGGCTACGCCGCCGAAAATAAACAGGGTAATGCCCTGCATCGGAATGCCGCTGCGTCGTGCCACCAGCGAGTGGCTGAATTCGTGCGCGACGATGGACATAAACAGGCCCAGCGCGCCGACGATTCCCATGATCCAGTATTGGCGTGTCGAAAGGTCATGGTACTTGACCGGAAAATAGCCCGTCGACAGCGACCACGCCACCAGGATCGCCAGTACGATCCAGCTCGGGTCGATGCCGACCTCGAATCCGAAAAGACGAAAAAGTTTGTATTTGCGGTTCACCATATCTCTTGACACCCGGTTGACGCGGGGCAGGTCCCTGTCGAAGGAATTGTCGGTGCCCTTTCAGCAGTTAAACGTGTCTCAATCATATGGTCGGCGCGCCGCGCCGCCTATTGGGACAATGCTGTATTTTGCAGGCTGCCGGAACGTAGCTGCTCGCAAACCGTGGCCGCTTTACATCAAAACGATTTAACCCTGCAGGCACAATGGGGTGAGATTTGGCGAAGGGCGGTCGCAGGACAGATGGGACGTGGTGACAGCGAGTGGCGGGAGCGGGATGAGTCATGAGCGCTACAAGGCTTCACTATAAAGCTTTTGGCCCACGTGGCGGCGCTTAAAGAAAAACCTTGTAGCTTATAGTGAGAGCCTCGCCTAATTTTTTAGCGATTTCCCTGCCGATCGCCCTTTTTCCGTTTTCCATGGCCGAGATATGTCCCTGGGGAATTCCGGTGAGCCGCGAAAGCTCTGCCTGGGTCAGCCCCTCTTTTTTTCTGGCACCTCGGAGCGCGATATGTTGCGGTGAATCACCCACGAATTCAGGAAACAGTTCCCGCCAAGGCATCGTATCGGTAATCTCGATCAGCCCTAACATTTTGGCCGCGTGAGCTAATTTTTCTATTTTTTCTGCCGGACCTAAATAACGGACTTCCCGCATTTTGTCAGTATGGCGCTTTTTCGTGGCTTCCAACATAAACAACCTCCACCAGATTTATCTGATTTTCCTTTACTTCCCACACGGCTACGTAAGTGGGGTGACCTTTTTTGAGGTGGCAGTGATGGCGATTTTTTAAAAGTTTTCCGTAATTTGGCCAGTTTCCGCGGATGGGCCCCAGCCTTTCTATTTCGAGCAGCAGTGTGAACAAACTCTCTTTAACGGCAACGGGCAATTTATTAACCTGTTTCTTGACTGTTTTCTTTGTGGTTACCATCCAGGACAGTGGTTGATAATATACCACGTTTGGTATAATTGTCAACTATTATCTCTTTACGTGATCGGCGTTCGCCCCTGAAACACAGGATATACTCCATTCATCCTGCCGATATACATGTTTTGCCTAATAGGCGGAAACGTTTGGCTGCCACTATAGAGTTAAATATAAAAGCGGTTGGCTGCTGGAGCCGGTCGTTGGCGTATGACTATACAGTCGCCTCTGTCCGGCATTGCCAATTCTTCATCGTAGAGACTATTATAGTGGTTGAACGGAAATTTTTTTCTCTCACCCTTGACGGGGGAGGGCCGGGGTGGAGGGTGCATAATTTTAAGCAGTTACATCCCCCTCCCCCAACCCCTCCCACTTGGGAGGGGAGTTTTCGGTCAGGCACTAAGCTGATAGAATTGTTTTTAAAATAAAAAAAATCATAGTGAAGACCATGACGAGCGCAGTCCTTGTTACCCTCATGGTGCGGGGCGAAAAACCAAAACCTCCGGTGGAGGAACCGCCCAATGCGCCCCGCAGACCACCGGTCGAAGACCCGGAAAAGGCGCCTAAAAAATCGCCGCCGATCCCCGGTCATCCGCCGGTAGAGGAACCGCCCAACGCGCCGCAGGAACCGCCGGTGAAAGAACCGCCGCCGGAGGACCCCAATCGGACGCCGCCAAACCCGCCACCGCGAAGAACGTAGCGGAAGGGATGATGGATGGACACCAGCTAATATTTACGGCCACAATGGGAATCCCCGTGAAATATCGAAGAGAATTGGAAATTAACGATATTAAAAGAAAAAGTGCCGCACAACGGCGAAAAATTGTCGATCTGCCCTGGGCCCTGGAGCGGGTCGGGGAGATCAGCAGCTGGCGCGACGGCAAAAAGATGGCGGTGTTTCTGGACTACGACGGCACCCTGACCCCCATCGTGGAACGACCGGAACAGGCAATATTGTCCGCGTCGATGCGCGACATCCTGAAGGCGCTGGCCAAGCGGTGCGTCGTGGCCATCGTCAGCGGGCGGGGCCTGCAGGACGTGCGGGAGCGGGTGGCGCTGGACTCGCTCTATTATGCCGGCAGCCACGGTTTTGAAATCGACGGGCCGGGAGACGACCGCATCCAAAACGAAATGGGCACAAAAACCCTGCCGGCATTAGACAAGGCCGAAACCGACCTGCGCCGCCGCCTGACCGGCGTTCCGGGGGCGCAGGTGGAGCGCAAGCGGTTTTCGGTTGCGGTTCACTACCGACGCGTGGCCGCCGGCCGGATTCAAGCGGTGGAGCGCATAGTGGATGAGGTTCTGAAGTTTTCCCGTGGGCTTCGCAGGGGGCACGGTAAAAAGGTTTTCGAACTGCAGCCCGACCTCGACTGGAACAAGGGCCAAGCCGTGTTGTGGCTGATGCGACGCCTGGGGCTGACTCCCGATAAGGCCCGACCCATCTACATCGGAGACGACGTGACCGATGAAGATGCTTTTTGCGTCCTGCAGGGCACCGGTGCCGGCATCGTGGTTCACGGCGGGGAAGAGCGGCAAACCTGCGCCGGATACGAACTTGTCGATCCGGGCGAAGTCCAGCGGTTTCTGCAAAAGCTCGTCGAGGTAGTCGATTGAGGTAAATAGTGGAAGATGATTGGGTATCAGCGTAGAGCCGAGGTTTTGGTTCTTGAAAGAAAACGAGATTGAATTTTTTCCGTTCGATAATTGAATTTCGAAAAACAACCAACATCGAACACTAAACGCTGAACGTCGGACGAGAAGGTCGCTTCGCACCACCCGTTTGAATTTTTAAATTGGCAGGATTCCTTGTTCACCATTGGATGTTGAACGTTCGATGTTCGACGTTCATCTGTTCAGAATTTTCATTCTTCGTGGCAGCCCTGCAGGGCCATGCGTGTTTAACTGGTGCCCATCCGCGGTTTCATTAGGGGCACCGATAAGTTTCCGGTCCAGAAATGTGCAATTTTTCGCAAGTTCAAGGAAATCAAGTAATTGCGCGGAGGCATACTGCTGTATGCCGCACACGCAATTCCGCCGATTGACGCCGAAATTGCGGAAAAAGGCCATTTATGGAAGGAAACTAACTGGTAAACCGGCCAAACCGGTATAACCGACACAACCGACCATGGAGGTATCGTCATGCCAAAGATCGCCATCAACGGTTTGGGGAGAATCGGCCGGGCCGTGCTGAAGATCGTCATGGACACGCCGAATCTGGAACTGGCCGCCGTAAACGATCTGGTTTCAACCGAAAACCTGGCCTACCTGCTGAAATATGATTCGGTCTACGGCCGCTATGGGCAAAACATCGCCGCCCGTGACGGGAAACTTGAAATCGGACGAACCGCCATTCCGGTTTTCAGCGAAAAGGATCCCGCCCGCCTGCCGTGGGAAAAACTGGGCATCGACGGGGTGTTCGAGTGCACGGGCGTTTTCCGCCACAAGGAGGGGCTGCAAAAGCATCTGGATGCCGGAGCCGGGCGGGTGGTCCTTTCGGCCCCGGCCAAGGGCGAGGGGGTCGAGATGGTCGTGCACGGCGTCAACCAGCCCGGCGGCACTTCGAAAATGATTTCCTGCGCCAGCTGCACGACCAACTGCATCTCGCCGGTGGTCGAAGTGATGGAGCGCTATTTCGGCATCCTAAAGGCCATCATGACCACCGTACACGCCTACACCTCCAGCCAGTCCATCGTGGACGGACCGCGCAACAAGTGGCGCCGGGGCCGGGCGGCGGCGGTCAGTTTTGTGCCGACCTCCACCGGGGCAGCCAGAGCCACCACTGAAATCCTGCCCGACCTCAAGGGGCGCTTCGACGGCATCGCGGTGCGTGGACCGGTGCCGGTAGGATCGCTGGCCGACATGGTGTTTGTTACCGGGAAAGCGACCACCGAAGAGGAGGTCAACCGGATCTTTCGCGATGAATCGCTGTCCAGTCGCTACGAAGGCATCCTGGGCGTCACCGAGGACCCGATCGTATCGGCCGACATCATTGGCGATCCCCGCGCCAGTATCGTGGATCTGACCATGACCAAGGTCGTCGACGGCGATCTGGTCAAGGTACTGAGCTGGTATGACAACGAATGGGGGTATTCATCGCAGATAGTCAGGGAAATGCTCCGGCTTATCGGGTAAGCGGGCGATTAATATTCACCGGCCCGACCGCACGGCATAACCGGAACCATCAGCATAGATAAAAGTTAATGTGTTGTAATAAAAGCTGTTTTCGGTGCGGCAGGACAGGCCGCCCACAGGAAGATACCCCTTTCGAGTTGGCAAGGCGACTTTAGAGGCCCTGGATCAGCCCTTCTGGGTCACCAGGCCTTTCTGGATCGCAAAGGCCGTCAGGGCCGGGGCATTGTGCAGGTCGAGCTTGTTCATGATGTTGGCGCGGTGCTTTTCGACGGTTTTGACGCTGATGTGCAGAAAATCCGCAATTTCCTTGTTGAGATATCCTTCGGCGAGCAGCTTCAACACCTCTCTTTCCCTCTGGGTGACGGTATCCCAGGAGGATCTGGTCTTCAGCCGCTTGCTGTCTTCCAGGTAGCCTTCCATGACGTTGTCGGCGATTCCGGGGCTGATGTAGGTTTTTCCGGCGAGAACGCTGTCGATGGCGACCATCAGTTCGTCGCGGCTGGCATCCTTGATGCAATAACCATTGGCACCGGCCTCGAACGCCTCCAGAACGTACTGGTCGGACATGTGAATGGTCAGCGCGAGGATCTTGATTTCCGGAAACTGACGTTTGACGTCTTTCATCACGCTCAATCCACTCAGCCGCGGCATGGAAAGATCCAAAAGGAGCAGGTCGGGTTGATTGCGCTTGACACAGCGCAGCGCCTCAAGACCGTCCTTAGCCTCGTCGACGACGACCAGATCGTTTCTCAAGGACAGCATCGATTTGAGTCCCTCGCGAAACAGCTGATGGTCCTCGGCAATTATGATTTTCTTCCGGCTCTCCATGGCAACCTCCGGTATAATGTATTCAGTACGGCCTACCCGTGAGGGTCATGCAATACCAATTAAAATGAAATGTCAACTGCTAAAACCGGGTATAATCCCTGTCTGACAGGCTCAATTGCGGGGCTGTATGGATGGGCCACTTCGAAAGCGTTTAACCCGAAAATAAACTGTTGGTCCCCAATCGGATGACCCGTAAATTCACCATTCGATGTTGGACCTTCAATGATGCACAATGAGGGGAGAAGTTCAATCTACGGTTTACGGGAAAGTGAAGATTGGCGATTCTGCAGATGTCGTGTATAATTTTCAATTCGATCGAGTCGTATGAACTGAACACGAGAAAAGAATAAAGGACGGGTATGGAGTTTCTGAAAGACATCCGAAGCTACATGACAATCTTGGATCGAACTTATTGGAACAACGCGGTCAGAGAATACTTAACCGCCATGGCTATAGCCATAGCGGTGATGATCTTTTTACGGGTGGCGAAATGGGGGGTCATGCGCTATTTCGCCAACCAGTCGCAGTCGGAAAAATGGGATCTGGTCGAACTGACCACCATCGTTGCCCGCCGGACCCAACTGACGTTCATCATGATTTTCGCGATATACGCCGGTTTGCAGATTCTGACACTGCCCGCGCGCCTGCTGCCCTGGATTTTCAGCATTGCCATGGCGGCCTTGATCCTCCAGCTGACCCTGTGGGCCAATGCACTGGTTGACTATTTCCTGAGCCGTTCCCAGCAGCGTAACGCTGCCCGGGTCACCACCCTCAGGGCGGCGGGTTTTATCGTCAGGTTGGTTCTGGCCGTCATTGCCGCCATCGTGATCCTGGATAACATTCCCGGTGTGGAGATCACCGCCTTGATCGCCAGTCTGGGTATCACCGGTATTGCCGTGGCCCTGGCCGTCCAGAACATTCTCTCGGACCTGTTCGCCTCGCTGTCGATCGTCCTGGACAAACCGTTCGTCATAGGTGACTTCATCATCGTCGACACCCACATGGGAACCGTGGAGAACATCGGGCTGAAGACCACCCGGTTGCGCAGCCTCTCCGGCGAACAGCTGGTTTTTTCCAACAACGACCTGCTTAAAAGCCGGGTGCGCAACTTCAAGCGCATGGCCGAGCGCCGGGTGGTGTTTTCGATTGGCGTCACCTACCAGACTCCGCACGGGAAACTGAAAAACATACCGGTGACGATAAAGGAAATTATCGAATCGCAGGAAATGACCCGCTTCGACCGGGCCCATTTTCAGGGATTTGGCGATTCCGCATTGACCGTGGAGGTGGTGTATTACGTGCTGGATCCCGATTACAAACGCTACATGGATATTCAGCAGGCGATCAATCTGGCCATACTGCACTCATTTGCGGAAGAGGGGATCGTATTTGCCTATCCGACCCGAACGCTCTACTTTGACGGTAAAATCCGGCAGAATTCGCGGGAGATGCACATGGCGGAGGCGAATTAGCCGGTTTCCGTCGAGAAATGAGCGTTGCGGGTGCACCAGTGCGGTCAGGCGAAGCTGAGAAATGGTGCCATTTACTGATATATTTCATTTAAAATACACGCCGGCCCCCATTGAGAATTTTTATAAATGTAGCATTTTTGAAAGCCTAAAGGGAGTGGTCGCGTTCGCACGCGGATCAAGCAAACTATCCGGTGAACCAAGGAGAGGTTATGACCATCGGTTTTTATGAAATTCAGCTGGAAGAGGCCTCCGGGGGAAACATCGTAACCCTCAAGTTCAAGAAAAGACTCGACAAGGAGGATTATGAGGAGTTTGTCCCCCGACTCGAGGCCCTGATGGAGAACAGCGCAAAAATTCGGCTGGTGGTCGAGCTGCTCGATTTCGAGGGCTGGACCGCCGGAGCCCTCTGGGAAGATACCAAATTCGCCGCGCGGCATTTCAGTGATATCGATCGTTTGGCTGTTGTGGGGGACATGCGCTGGGAAATGGGGATCACCGTTTTCGTCAAGCCTTTCACCAGCGCCGAGGTGCGCTATTTCGATATGAAAGATCTTGACCAGGCCCAGCATTGGGTGCGGGAGAATTGGGAGACCTAAGCCGGCCCGGTTTTACCTTGCATCAGAGGGCGGTCGAAAACAACCGCAGGCGGTTTTTTCACAGTTGGTCGAAGAAGAAATAGGCAGCTGCCCCACTGACAGCTGCCAACGGCGTGCTTTCATTGCTTTCTGGGCGGGAAGCCGTAATAGTTGTAAAGAATGATGTCGTAATCCCGGTCGATACCCCGATCGGGATCGTACTCGGGCGAATTGCGTACCTGATCCTTGGTCAGGTCGAGACTCAATCTCATTTCCTTCCAGTCCACGGACTGAGCCCACTCCGGTGAAATGAGCACCTTGCGACCCGGCAGCCATTTTCGGGTATCGACGATGATGTACCGGATCACCCAGGAGTCGTCATCGGTCAGAAAGTCTTCGACGCGACCCAGAGTGCCGTCCCTGGTCTGGATTTCGTAGCCACGGACTTCTTTTTCAGAGCGCAGGTGCGATTTCTCCGGATCGATCGCATCCGTCTCGCTTTCTCTTTCCTGCTCATAGAGCGGCTGCGGATTGGGAACGGCGCCCCAGGCGCCGGGACCCTGCCAGTAATAAGGCCAGCGAAAATAGTTGAACCAGCTGATTTCATACTGTCTGGAGACGGGCAGGTCGCTTTCCAGCGGCGGGCTGTTTTCGACCTGCTCGCGGCTAAGCTTGACCGGGAAATGGTTGTTGTCCCAGTTGGGCGTGCCCAGCGATATCGGAGAGATCAGCACCTGCCGGCCGGGCAGCCACTTGCCCGTATCGGCCACCATGTAGCGTATGGTCCAGTGCTCTTCGTCGAACAGAAAATCCTTGCAGCGGCCGATATCGCCGTCCATCGCTTCCAAGACCGCATTGCGCAGTTTATTTAAAGATCGCAACATGATGGTTTCCTTTCTTTTACTACAGGAGTTCGATTATTTCGGAATATCCACGCTTTAGAAAAAGAGCATTTCTAAATTAAACTATAAACCGGCACGGAGCCTTTCACCATAGGGCGCCGGATGTATTGAAGGGCTCGGCGGAGGGGATTTCTTCGTTGCTCCGGCAGTATGCGACTCCGCCAGTGGGAAGGCAAACCTAACTCCCCAACGAACTCGATAAAACTTGATAAACTCTATAGACGGCCAAACGGGCTAAACCGGCTCAACCGGCCCAACTCAATAGTGGCAGGTGCCTGCACCGGGATCACTCAACCGAAACCAGTCAATTATCAAGGAGTTAACAATGCTTCTGTGGATCCATCCGATTTTGCAAAGCCTGACGGGCTTGCTGGCACTCTACGTCCTCTGGCTCGGCCTGACGCGGTTTGCCGGCCGGCATTTTGGCAGCCGAACCGTTTTCAGGTGGAAGCGCCACGTCCTGCTCGGCAAGGCGGTTGTCGTGATCTGGACTCTGGGCGCCGCGGGCGGCTTGACCATGACCTATGTCACCTATGGCAGGATTTTTCCCGGCAGCCTGCATTTCATCATCGGCGTTTTGGCGCTGCTGCTGATGCTGGTGGCCTGGCTGACCGGATCGCACCTGGACCGCCACCGCGACAAGTCGGACGTCCTGCCGGTGCTCCACATGACCAATAATCTGCTGCTGTTGATCCTGGTGGCGATGCAGCTGTACACGGGGATCGGGATTATACAGAGCGCCCTGTTGGCCGGTTGAGTCTTGTCTTTGAGGGATTGGGTCAGTTGAGGCGGTTGGGTCGGTTGAGTCTGTTGGGTCCATTGAGTCTGTTGGGTCTATTGAGTCTGTCGGGTTCATTGAATCTGTCGGGTCCATTGAATCTGTCGGGTCTGTTGGGTCTATTGAGTCTGTCGGGTCTATTGAGTCTTTGGGGTCTGTCGAGTCGGCTGCAGCAGGATCGGGTCAGCCGGTAGTATCAAGCGCCTGACCGAAAAACTCCCCTGCCCTGGCGGTAGGGGCCGGGGGAGGGGGAAGGCGTCAGGGGCGGATATCTTCTGGCCCCGACGCGCTCGGATCGCGTTTGAGCATCAAGGTGCCGTGCGGACTTTGCGGGGTCTCCACGCTGACCGCTGCGGTGCCGGGCAGACGGACCTCGATCTTGGCTGGCGGTGTTCGCCACTGCGCCGCCCACGTCAGCTTCACGGTTTCTGCGGCGGATTCGAGACTGATGTCAATGGCGCCGAAGCGCGTGTGAATCGGGCCGATCTCAAACGGCGCTTTCTCCGACAGCCATTTCTGCGGGACGCCGCGCAGAAGGATCAACTCTGCACCATCTTCCGCCGCGACTATATTGTGGATCATCATGATCCACTCCGCCGCGGCCCAGGCATGCTGACCGTCGCCCATGCAGCCGCCCAGGGTCTGCGGATGGACCGCCTCCGGCCAGTGCCCCGTGGGCGAGGCCAACTGCGCCACCTTTTCGACCAGGGGCAGGTAGCGCGGATCACCGGCGCGCAGCAGGACCTGGGCGCAGTGAAGGGTCAGATAGATGTTGAAGCCGGAGTGGATCATGTCCTGAAAAAAGGCATGGTCGATGAAGCACTTCTCCAGCAGAAATTCCAGCGTTTCCAGCAGGCGCGGCTCGCGTTGCGGCCACAGTTGCAGCGGGTATCCGGCAATGATCGAGCCGACGGCTCCCGCATCCATCCGGCGGTAAGGCGAGGCCGGGAGTGCATCCCTTTCGCGCAGGTTCCGGGAGCGCAGCAGGCTGCGGTCGATGCACAGCGCAAAGTGCTTCGCCCCGCGGTCGTATTTCTCCGCCCGGCGGGTGTCACCGCTATTTCTGAAGAGTGCCGCGGCGGCTTTCAGGCCGGCAACGCCCCAGAAATCGTCCCAATAATAGAAATCGTTGTTGCCGAGATGCTCGGCGCTGAAACCCGCCGGCAGCAGACCCGCCTGCGGCTTTTCAGAATTTGCCGGCAGCCGTTTTCTCAAGATCCAGCGCGCGGCCCTGCCGGCGGCCTTGAGCCAGGAATCCGGGATGTCCCTGCCGGTCAGCTCGCCGAAGCGATTGAAGATCCACAACGCCTGCCCGTTTGAGTCCCATTCGCCATTTTGGGATTCGAAGTAGCCCGTGATGGTCTGGCGAGTCAGGAATTGGTCGATGGCTTTTTCGGCCCGGTCGTGCAAGCCGGCGCTCAGCAGCGCATTTAAAATAAAAACGGCGTCCCGGAACCAGAAGCGTTTGTAATAAAACGGCCCCGGATAGATCTCCAGCGGCGAGAGCAGGACCAGGGTGTGCAGGGCCGCGTCATACAACGTTTTTTTCTTCTCATCCGGAATCTGCAGGCGGCTGGCTCCCTGCAACGCCTCCGGCCACGTCTCTTTCAACTGTCGACCTGTGGGAAACCTGACCGCCTCCGGCCCCTCGTCAAGCGCCACTTTAAGGCAGACGTTCAAGGGTTCATCGGGCTTCAAATGGAAGATCGCCGCGGCGCTGGCCATTCCGATCGCGCAGTTCTGCTGTAACTTTTCTTTTCTCTGCAGCACGCCCGCATAGACATCTCCCTGCCGGTATTCGGAAGCCACGTGGCGGTCCATCGGCGGATCGAAAGCCACGCTGACCACATCGTTCACGGTCCATTGCCGGCGCGCGGGATCCGTGCCGACTTGATAGATGAAGCTGATGCCTTCCGGGTTGAAGGGCCTCAGCGCGACGACAAGGGCCCCGGCCCGGGCCGCGACCGCCGAGTAGCGGATGCGGCAAAGCGGCGCGCCGTCGGTCGGGACAACCTCCACCTCCGAGCGCAGCATCAGATCCGGTTCCGAGAAGGTCGTTTTCACCGCCAGACGGCTGTCTTCCATCACCTGGACCTGGTGCGGCGGCCCGCAACCGGACGGCAGCAAGGTCTCTCCAGATTCGGTGATAACCCACGCATCCAGGGACCATCCATCATAAAAGGGCGTGACCAGGCCCCGCGGGTCAATGATGGGATAGACGGTGTGGCCCGGCAATCCCACCGCGGTCCAGTTGCGATTGGTGAGATTGACATGGGTGAGGGCGAACGACCGCGGCACGAAGGCCTTGTCGAGCGGGTCGAACTGTTTCTTGATCCAGAACGGCCACACCCAGTCCAGGTTGCCCTGGATGGTCCGGGCGTTGATCAGACCGCGGGCGTGAAACAGCATCCCGGCCCGCAGCAGTTCGATCGGGGCCGCCACTTCGGAAGGCTGTGCGAATTTATTGAAATGGGCCAGCAGCGCCACCGGATCCACGAACCCGCCGGTCTTGGCCACGCGCCGCAGGATGTATTTCCAGGGAAGCCAGTTGTAGCGCATAGATTTTATTTATCCACCACAGGGCACAGATCGTTGTCGGCATCGTAGATGGGGGTGAGGGTAACGAACCCCAACAGGATGATGACGGTCTCTTACTCCTTGGAGATTAAAAACTTTCGTTCACGGGTACGTTCACGTTCACGAGCACGTTCACGGTTTATCCGAGTCCGTAGTTTGCCAGTCAGGCAGCTCCTGCGACTGTACGGGATATATCTATTGAAATGGCCGGAGAGCGATCTATCTACGGGCGGTGTTGTTGCACCGAGGTTGGGACGATCTGCTCCCGGCCCCCCTCTATGTGATGCCAGCTGTTTCATCACATTGAGATTTAATATACAGGGCTGGGGTGACGCAGGAACCCCCACATGCAACAATCCGCTCAGACGATCGCAGCTCCGGCGCCTCTCATTTGGTCAAGCGCCTTGCGGCCGTCTTCTTCACTGACGGGACGGGTCGCGGCACCGATGACCTTTACCTCGAAGCCCTCTTTCAATGCATCCAGAACCGAATGCAAAACACACACGTCCTGGGCGAGGCCGCCGACCCAGAGCCTGCGGACCCCATCCTGCTTCAGGCGCTTTCCCAGGCCGGTGCGATCGAAAACGGAATACTGGTCGATGTCGAACCGCACGCCTTTGGTCACGACCACCGTATTCTCGGGACGTTTCAAATCAGGATGAAAGCGGGCGCCGTCGGTATCCTGAATGCAGTGGGGCGGCCAGGGTCCGCCGGCGTTTTTGAAGCTAAGATGATTCAAAGGATGCCAGTCGCGGGAAAGATAAACCGGCACGTTCTTCAAAAAAGCCGCATCGATCCACAGGTTGAGAAGCGGCACGACGTCATCGCCGTCTTTTATGGCCAGGGCACCTCCCGGGCAGAAGTCCTTCTGCACGTCGATCACCAGCACGGCATCGTCTTGCGCGATCGTTTCATATGGATTCATCGCGATGGTCTTTCGAAATAGCCTTCAAGGAGGTCCACCAGTGCCAGATCGATCTGGGCGGCAAAGGCCGCCATCCCGGCATTTCTATCGGTGCAGGCCGTTACCAGGCCCGCCAGCGCGGTGTCGACCGCATCCCGCAGCCCCTTGTCGGTCACCCGATCCCTGATGGCGTTCCAATTCCGGATCGCTTCTGCGGAGACGTTTGCGAGTGCCGGCCAATCTTTCGTCGACTCGTTGTGTAAAAGGACAGTGACCATAAATCCGGCATAGTCAAGCAAGGCGACCTGAACCGGGACCACCAGCGTATTGTGGTCCAGCGCGTCGACAAGCAGGCGATACACTGCAACGGATTTTAA
>JBAPSB010000322.1:0-6213 GCA_049281435.1 Desulfobacterales bacterium | reverse complement strand
GTTGGCGTATGACTATACAGCCGCCTCCCTCTGGCCTTGCCAATATCTTTATTTTAAAGCTATAGCTGGGGTAATCGATGGGTCCCTTATACGGGAGCATTTGGCCTCCGGCACCGTTCGGATGACGTTGAAATCCTCGATGCGGCCGGTTTCAGCTGATCGCCCATCCCCTTAAAATCACGGGGCGATGATTTCCGGACGGAAACTTACAATCGAAAAGGACTGTTGTCATGAACCTGTTAGCGCCCTTTAGTTTCGCCCTGCCCACCCGCATCGAGTATGGAGCCGGGGCGGTTGAAAAACTCGCTGACGAGCTGGCGCTTGTCAATGCGCGGCGCGTGATGCTGATCACCGATGTCCGGCTGGCCTCTTCCGGTCTCCTGTCCCGCTTCACGACGCATCTGGCCTCAAAACGCATCGCCTACGACATCTTCGCCCGTGTCGAAGCAAATCCCAAGGATTACAACGTCGAGGAGGGCGCTAAAAAAGCGGCGTCCGACAAGCCCGATTGCCTGGTGGCCATCGGTGGCGGCAGCCCCATCGACTGTGCCAAAGCCATCAGCGTCGTCGCACTCTCCGGCGGCCGGGCGCGGGATTTCGAGGGATCTGGTAAAATTCCGGGCCGGGTCCTGCCCTTGATCGCGATTCCGACCACGGCCGGCAGCGGCAGCGAGGTCACCCTCAGCGCCGTTATCACGGACAGCCGGGAACGGATCAAGTTCAGTATCAAGGATTTCAAAATCGCGCCGCGGGTGGCCCTGGTGGATCCGGAGATGACGTTATCCATGCCGGCGGCCCTGACGGCCGCCACCGGCATGGATGCCCTGACCCATGCCATCGAAGCCTTCAGCGCCAGGGTGGCGGAACCGCTGTCGGATGCCCTGGCCCTTTACGCCGTCGAACTCATCAGCACACACCTGCGGGCGGCAGTAGCCGACGGCCGCAACATCGAAGCACGATCCGGCATGCTGCTGGGGAGCCTTTTGGCCGCCATCGCCTTCAGCCATTCCGACGTGGCGGCAGTCCATTGCATTTCCGAGGCTCTGGGCGGCAAATACGACCTGCCGCACGGCGTCTGCAATGCGGTGGCCCTGCCGGCGGTGATGGAATACAATCTCGATTACTGTGTTGACAGATACGCCCGCATCGCCCTGTCCATGGGGGTGAACGCGAACGGCGCCGAGAACCGGGCGCAGCAGGCCGTGGCCGAAGTCAAAAAACTGGCGACCGATATTCACCTGCCCGATTTCAGAGGCCTGGGCGTCAAAGAGGCCGATATCGAAGAACTGGCCCAAAAGAGCGCCGCCAACGGCAGTAATCCCGACAACCCGCGCCCCATGACGGCCGAAGACTACCGCAACGTTCTGCTGCGCTTGAGCGGTGCGGCGTGATCGGTCAGGTCAAGTCGATTGTGGCCGAAAGTTTTTCGGAAAGCGCCGCCATCGTGTAGGGTTTCTGAATGAAACCCTGTGCGCCCTGCTTGAGGATTTCCTGAGCCGGTCCGCCGACCGCGTACCCGCTGCAGACAATCACGGGCAGATTCGGCCGCAAGGCCATCAGGCGCGGATAGATATCCTTGCCCCCCATGTCGGGCAGAATGATGTCGAGCAGCACCAGATCGATCTGACCGTCGTGCCGCTCGGCGATACGCAAGGCCTCTTCACCGCTGCGGGCCGCCAAGACGCGGTAGCCGAGACTCTGCAGCATCGAGCATGTCACATCCATGACCATTTCTTCATCTTCGATTACCAGTATCGTGCCGGAGTTGTTCATATTCACTGCCCTCGCCGGTTTTTCCGCCGGTGTCTCACCCCTGGCGACCGGCAGAAAAATATTCACCGTCGTGCCTTCGAAGGGTTTCGAGTCCACCGAAATCCAGCCATCGTGATTTTTTACAATGCCATATACCGAAGCCATTCCAAGCCCGCGCCCCTGGAACTTGGTGCTGAAAAACGGCTCGAAAATACGACGGCGCGTATCGTCGTCCATTCCCCGGCCGTCATCGGTGACCGACAAGACGACATACTGGCCGGGAACCAGCCCCGGTGCCCGCTTGGATTGGGCGGCCGAGATATGCTCGTCCCGGCATGAAATCAGTACGTGGCCGCCCGACTCCATCGCTTCCGAGGCATTGGACAGGATCCCGGAGAGGACCGTCTGCATCTGGGTGACATCGATGGTGACCTCGGAAACTATTTCAGGCAGATCGATGTCGACCACTATCGCCGGTTTGAGCGTGTGCTTGACCAGCGGCAGGGTTTCGCGCACGAAATCACTCATCGACATGCGGCTGACGCGGTATTTGCCGCCGCGCGCGTAAGCCAGGAGCTGTCCGGTCAATTTCGCCATGCGCTGGATCGAATTTTCAATCGGCGTGAAATATCTGTCGTACTTTAGCCGGCCCTGGGCGTCGAGCTTCATCAATTCGATATTGCCCGACACGGCCGACAGCAGGTTGTTGAACTGGTGGGCGATACCACCGGCCAGGGTCGCGACAGCCTCCATTTTGCGGGCCTGCTCCAACTGAACTTCGAGCCGGCGCCGCTCCTCTTCGGCGCGCTTGCGCTCGGTGATCGGGATGACCAATTCCAGGGCCGCGGTGATGTTGCCTTGGCCGTCGCGGATAGGCGTGGCAATGATCTGGGAGTAAACGGCATTGCCGTTAAGGTCCCGTCCGGTCTGCTCGTGCAGCGACTCTTCTTTGCCGTTTTCAAAAACCTCTCTCACGCCGCAGCCATTGCAGACCTTTTCACAGCTGTTGTAAGTCTGGTGGCACGGTTTGCCCTCGATATCGCCGAACAATTTTTTCAGGACCTCGTTGGCCCACACGGTGCGGTAATCACGGGATATAACCGCCAGGCCCGCACCGACGCTGCGAGTGATTTTGTCCAGGGTGTCGCGTTCGACCCGCAGAGATTCCTCCGCCTGTTTGCGCACCTCGATTTCATTTCTAAGCTCCTGCCGGGCATCGATCAACCGGCCTTGCTCCTGTTTGAGGAGCAGATTGGAGGTTTTTTCTTTCTCGGCCGTCGTTTGCAGTCCGCGGACCAGCACCGATACCGAAATGGCCGCGCCGGCATTCAAGACCAGAAAGTTCACCCCTGCCGCAACGGCATGGGGCATGGAATTGAAAAACGGTTGCCCGGCAGCCAGGTGCCCCGTTAACGCCAGCCCGAAAATCACCCCCAGAACAACACCGTTCAGCACGACGGCCGTCAGGGCCGCTTTGGGACCGAGCAGCAAGCCGCTGAACACCGCCACCGCGAACAACCATGCCGGTCCGCCGCTCAGCGGCCCGACGCTGACCGTCACCCCGATTCCAACGGCCAGGGCCACGATTAAAAAACCCGCCGCCCGGAGTTCGTATGGCCAGTTCCTGAAGACCGCTAACGCAACAGTGCCGAGATACATGCAACTGTCGAAAACCAGCAGGCCCCATAGCTCTTCCCTGACGGCCAGGGCCAATGCCGGAACCAAGGCGGCCAGGCCCAGCACCAGGGCGATGCCGAGCAGGGCCTGCAGGATACATTCGCGCCAGTAAACCAGGCCGTCTTCAGGGCTGTAATCGAGTGGTGAAAGCGCGTGTTTAAGTGCCAATACGATGGACTTGAGCGTCATCGATATTCTTTCGATGCTTTCGATGTGAGACGATCAAGGGGACATGCAGACGGATTCGTTGCGCACTACCGGACGTCCCGTCCGAAAAGATGGCCATTATCCCAATGACCGTCTATTCCAACGAGGGATTACCAAAGCTTGTGGATATTAGCCCGATTTCGAGAATAAACGCAATGGGTAAGTTTTGAAATCATTGACTTTTATATCACTTTTGATATGATCTCTACCATTCGGGCAGGTCGCTGGGCATAGAAAAGATCTGCCGTTCACTTCTTCAGATTCAGGTTCCAACCATGGCACCGATAAAAACCCGGCCAAACGAAAATCAAAAAGAGACTGCTCCTCTTCTTACCGTATCCGCGGTTACCTCCGGCGAAAAGCAGGTGCTCTACAGCGCCTTCACTCACGGCAAGAAGAAAAATCCGGCCACTCTCCGCACCGCCCGTCTCGTTCTCCTTGCCGCTGCCTTCGGGTTCCTGGCTGCGGTATGCGCCATCCGATTGTTTCCGATGTGAAAACCGGAAAAAAGGCTATGCCAACTTACCGGGTACTCTCAATTAACGGCGGTGGTATTCGCGGACTGGTGTCCACCATCTTGCTGCAGCGGCTCGCGGCGGAACCGGGGATAGAAAAGCTCCTCGATGCGGCTGGCCTTATCGCCGGAACGTCGAGCGGCGGTCTCATCGCTCTCGGCATCGCCCATCGAATCGATCTCGCCGATATTCGCACGTTATTCGTCGAAGCAGGCCCCGGGATATTCGCTGACTCGTGGCTGGATGACCTGGCCGATTTGGGAAAACTCAAGGGTGCCGACTACGACATCCAGCCGCTCAAGCGCGCGTTGCGAAAACTTTTCGGAAATACCACCCTGGGCCAACTGAAAAAAAGGGTGCTCATAACGGCTTTCGATCTCGACACCGGGGGCCAGGAAGGGCGTTGCTGGAAGCCTAAAATTTTTCACAATTTTAACGTTATCGCCGCGTGGCACCAGTGTTTCCGACCGGCACGACGGTTTCAATCGATGACGTTAAAAAAATCCCTTACCTGATTGACTTCGCCGAGTCACTGCCCCTGGATGACACCATTGCGTGGCTCAAGCGATATTGGGTCGTAAAGTAGTAGGTGTTTATCCATAAATGAGTATTGTTTTCGGAGAGGATCGCTGGCATGAACCTGGAAACTTATGGCGCCTTCATTGCCGCGACGATAATCGTTCTGGTGATACCCGGGCCAACCATCATACTGGTAATCAGCCAGTCCGCTATCCACGGCCGCCGGGCCGTGCTGCCGCTCGCCACTGGGGTGACACTCGGCGATTTTACGGCCATGACCCTCTCACTACTGGGGCTGGGGGCCGTTTTAGCTGCATCAGCCACCTTGTTTTCCATACTGAGATGGATCGGTGCTGTTTACCTGATTTACCTCGGCATCAGACTCTGGTGCAGCAATCCAATTCTGCAGGACATCACATCACAGTCAACGACAGTCTCCCGCCGCCGGTTCTTCGCAAACGCTTACGTCGTGACGGCCTTGAATCCAAAGAGCATTGTCTTTTTCGTCGCTTTTCTGCCCCAATTCGTCGATCACCGTTCGCAGATAGCTTTGCAGTTCATCGTGCTGGGGGTCACCTTCCTGATTCTCGCAGCCCTGAACTCTACACTGTATGGCTTGTTTGCCGGACGGCTGCGCGATATCCTTCAAAAGAAGACTGCACATCGGTGGTTCAACCGCTGTGGCGGCAGTGCGCTTATCGGGGCCGGTATTTTTACGGCGGTAGCCAAACAATCAGCATGAATGCGGCCATGTTGGGGGTATGGGGCGACTCAGTCGGAAGCGGGGCGGCGGAGCAGAAAGTTCACGGCTTTCATGGTCATGACGACCACGCGGTCCTGGTTCACGACTTCGATGAACGACTGGACGATGCCGCGGTCCGGCTTCGAGCGTGAGGGCGTGGTGTCCATGACGGTCACCCGCAGGGAAAGAACATCTCCGGGCCGCACCGGCCGGGTCCAGCGCAGCTCGTCGACGCCGGGCGAGCCGAGGCTGGCCACATGGGACAGGTAGTTGTCGACGAACAGCCGCATCATGAGGGCGGCGGTCTGCCAGCCGGAGGCGATCAGGCCGGCGTAAACCGTCGATTTTGCGGCCTCGGGCTCGGTGTGGAAAACCTGGGGATCGAATCGGCGGCCGAAGGCGATGATCTCATCCTCGGCGACCGTGATCGTCCCGAACTCATGGACCGTGCCGGCCACGTAATCTTCAAAATAACGGTTTTGCACCGGCACCGAAAATTGGGGCGATGTCATCGCGTCCTTCCCGCTATAAGCTTCAAGACAAAGATTTTGGCTGTGTTATCGGTCGTTGGCGTATGACTATACAGCCGCCTCCCTCTGGCCTTGCCAAAATCTTTATCTGTAAGCTATAGCTATAGCTTCGAATTATACGATTGATTGCACTTTATCTTTCCGGCTGTCAGGGCCGACCTGAAATTGTGTCTATACTGGCGGTTTGAAAATGGTGTATTTTCTTGTAGAAATCCAAATTAAAAGCCTATCTTCTTTTCCATTTTGTTCGTATATCAAGTGATTTTAATTG
>JBAPSB010000321.1:0-6998 GCA_049281435.1 Desulfobacterales bacterium | reverse complement strand
AAAGGCCAAGGCATACCAAGTAAAGCAGGTGCTTTTGGCTATTGAAAAGCTGGAGGTCGGCCATGGCACAAAAAAATGATAAATACACATACCGGGTTACCTGGTCTGAAGACGACAATGAGTATGTCGGTTTGTGCGTTGAATTTCCAAGTTTGAGTTGGCTGGCAGATACGCCGGAAAAGGCTTTAAAAGGAGTTCGCAAACTCGTAGCTGATGCCTTATTAGATATGGCCAAAAATAGCGAAGCTATTCCTGAACCTATCGCATGCAAACATTTTAGCGGAAAATTCATGGTCAGGGTCCCCCCCGATGTTCATCGGAAATTGGCCATACAAGCTGCTGAATCCGGAGTCAGCCTTAATCGCATTGCCAGCTCTAAATTGAGCCAACAGGTCAACCGGCACACAACAAAATGTTCTTTGACGATCACACCTACCTCATTTCGATGCGGAGTACAGCGGTGAAATGGCCCTGATTGACATTCGACCCTTAACCGTTTTTTCGGGTCGTTGGCCGCCTCGTGTTTCCCGAAGGCTTGGCATTTCGCAGCCCACTGCCGGCCAATCGGTAAAACGGAGGCAAGGAATTGCTGAAGAGAAGGAACTGCAACTGATCGGATAACCGCACCAATATGCCAATTCCCGTCCCTTTTACAATTCAGGGGAACCGTTGAAACGCACTCCCCAAAACCTTGCTCCGGCTGATGCCCGCGCCCGCAGGGCGGTCAACCCTGCAATCTGCTACCCGGTCGACACCCTGCCCCGGCCAGACATGGCCACTTATACCGCCGCGCGTCGAACGACGAAAATCACCGATGAGGTGGTCGTGCCGCCCCGCGCTGCCGGGACCTTTCGCGCTCCTGCCGGAAATTTTTTCCGAATTATCCTGTGCGGCTCATCCCGTCATCACCACGGGATCGGCCGGCGTTCCCGGAAGAGCCGCCGGTGGGGTCGCCGTCCGGCAGCGTGGCCAGCCAGACCGGGGTGTCGGCGCCTTGCTCCGGTATCAGTGGGGCCTGGCCGCCGCCCATGTCGGTGCGCACCCAGCCCGGACAGGCCGAGTTGACCAGGATAAGGCATTGACTTTCAAACGATGACAGGGCAGATTGGCAGAATTAATCTGCCCTGTCGTCCTGAAAAATATGGAAGCCATCAAGGAGGCGTGTTCGATGAAAAAGCATCTGGTGTTGTTTCTCGCTCTTGGCCTGACATTACTTGCCGCACACACCGCATCCGCAGCCCTGGAGATCAAGCTCGGCGTGGTCACCAAACCGGGGTCGGCCCAGAATATCGTGGCGGAAAAATTCAAGGAACTGATTGAAAAAAAATCTGGCGGCGACGTCTCGGTCACCATCTTTCATTCAAGTGCCCTTGGCAACGAGACCGAAATTCTGCAGCAAATCCAGATGGGCACCATCCAGATGGGCGTCATCACCGGCGGCCCGTTCGACACGTTCGATCCCATCGTGCGGGTCATCAACTATCCGTTCCTCTTCAAAGATTATGCGCAGGTGGATAAAATTCTCGACGGCCCGCTGGGTCAGGAGATTTTAAAAAGCCTGGAAAACTCGTCCTTCAAAGGCCTTTGCTTTTCCGAAAACGGTTTCCGCAACCTGACCAACAACCGGCACCCCGTTAAAACACCCGCAGATGTCGACGGCCTAAAGATCCGGGTCATGGACTCGGCCATGCACCAGGCCATCTGGAAGACTCTGGGCGCCAACCCCACCCCCATGCCGTGGCCCATCTACACGGAATTGGAGCAAGGCGTCATCGACGGCCAGGAAAACCCCTTGTGGGTGATGGAAGTCTATAAGTTCTACGAGGTCCAGAAATACATGACCCTCACCCACCACGTCTACTCCCCGCATATCGATGTGGCGTCGCTGTCCTGGTGGAACACGCTCAAACCCGACATGCAGTCCATGCTCCGGCAGGCCATGATCGATGCCGCCTTGTTCCAGCGCAAGGACAACCGCGAGCGAAATGCCGAACGGCTTAAAATGCTGCAGGAAAAAGGAATGCAGATCGTGGAAGATCCGGATATCGCCGCTTTTCGCGTCAAGGTGGCCGGCATAAAGGATATGGACATCTTTCAGGATGCCAAAGTAAAGGCACTGCTGGAAAAATTCCTGGAGGCAACAAAGTAAAACTTGTCAGCAGAGGCCGGCGGCAGCCTTGAACCCACCGCCGGCCTCTTCCCCGGCGGTGGCATGGTGAAGTTACTGGATCGCTTGAGCCGGTCGATCAACCGGGGCGTGGAATATCTTTTGTTTGTCTTCGGCCTGTCCATGTCGGCCATCGTTGCGGCCCAGGTATTTTCACGCTACGTCTTGAACAACTCCCTGTTCTGGTCCGAGGAACTGGCCCGGTTTCTGCTGGTCTGGCTCACCTTCCTGGGGGCGTCCGCCGCCTATTGCCGACAGGCCCATCCGGGAGTGGATTTCCTGTATGCCCGCGTGGCCCCGGCCCTGCAACGGATATTTGCCGTTGTCACCCACCTGGCGTCCCTCGCCCTGTTCGCGGTCATGATCGTCTACGGATGCCGGTTCGCCTGGTTCGTGCGGATGCAGATCTCTCCGGCCCTTCAGATCCCCAAATGGATCATCCTATCCATCGTTCCGATCAGCGGCTTGATTCTGGCCCTCCACGGTCTGGCGTTTCTGGCGGGCGCCCTGAAAGAAACCGGCCATGACCGCTGAAATCCTGATTCTGGCCCTGCTCTTTCTTTTCGCGGTGAACGCGCCCATTGCGGTGGCGATCGGCACGGCGTCGCTACTAGCGATCCTGATTCAGGGCGATTTTTCGATGATGATGGTGATCCAGCGCATGTTCGGCGGCACGGACTCCTTTCACCTCATGGCCGTGCCCCTGTTCATGTACGCCGGGGTCATCATGGAAGAGGGCGGGATCAGCCGCCGGATCATCGACTTCGCCAACGCGCTGGTGGGCTGGCTGCCCGGCGGGCTGGCGGCCGTGACCATCGTGTCGGCCATGTTCTTTGCCGGCATCTCCGGCTCGGCGGCCGCGGATGCGGCCGCGGTGGGCGCGATTCTGATCCCGGCCATGAAGAAATCCGGCTATGAATCCGATTTCGCCGCCGCAGTCCAGGCCGCGGGCGGGTCCATCGGCGTGATCATTCCCCCGTCCATCCCCATGATCATCTTCGGGTTTCTGACCGGAGCCTCCATCAGCCAGCTTTTCGCGGCCGGGCTTCTGCCGGGAATCCTCATCGGGGTTTCCCTGATCGGCGTTTCCACCTTTATCTCGTGGAAAAAAGGCTATGCGGCAACAGCCAAATTCTCGCTGGCCGAAGTCCGGCGGACTTTCTTGCGGGCGCTGCTGGCTCTCGGCGCCCCGCTGATCATCCTGGGAGGGATCCTGTTCGGGGTGTTTACGGCCACGGAATCCGCCGCCGTGGCAGTGGTGTACGCCCTTTTTGTCAGCATGGCGGTCTACCGCAAGCTGACCCCCCGCCACCTGGTCCGGCTCTTTACCGGCGGCTCCATCACGGCCTCGATCGTGATGTTTATCATCGCCACGGCTTCGGTCTTCAGCTGGATCGCCGCCATCGAGAATATACCGGCGCGCATGGCCGGAACGTTGCTGGGACTGACGACCAATCCGGTTTTGCTGCTGCTGCTGGTCAACCTGGTGCTGTTGATTGCCGGGACCTTCGTGGAGACAACGGCCGCTTTGATCCTTCTGGTGCCCATGATCACCGCCATGCTGCCCTCCCTGGGAGTCGACCTGGTGCAGCTGGGTGCCATCGTGGTGGTCAACCTGGCCATCGGCATGCTGACCCCGCCCATGGGCATCTGCCTGATCGTCGCCGGATCCATTTCCGGAAACACCATTTCCGCCGTCAGCCGCCGGGTGCTGCCGTTTCTGGCCATTCTGACGATCGACCTGATGATCATCACCTTCTTCCCGCCGATCACCATGTGGCTGGCGGGATTGGCAGCAAAATAAACCCTTTATTTGCCGGCGAGCTTCTCCAACTCCTCGGCTTTCATCATGAAGCTGTGCTCTTCGGCCGGAAAGCGCCGGCTCTGGACGTCATCGCGGTAGTCGACGATGGCCTGGGTGATGATGTCGCTGATTTTGGTGTACTGTTTGACGAATTTCGGCGTGAAACGATCGAACAGGCCCACCATGTCATGGGTCACCAGCACCTGCCCGTCGCAGTCCACCCCGGCCCCGATGCCGATGGTGGGAATCGACACCGCTTCCGTGACGAGTTTGGCGATGGGGGCGGGAATTGCTTCCAGTATCAGGGAAAACGCCCCGGCATCTTCCAGCGCCTTGGCGTCATCGATGAGGGCCTGGGCCGCCGCCGCGCTCTTGCCCTGCACCTTGAACCCGCCCAGCGCGGAGGCGGTCTGGGGCGTCAGGCCGATGTGGCCCTGAACCGGGGTCCCGGATTCGACGATGGCCTTCACGGTAGCGGCCATGCTTCTGCCGCCTTCGAGCTTGATGCCGTCCGCCCGGCCCTCCTTCATAATGCGGTTGGCATTTTTTACCGCCTCTTTTTTCGACACGTTGTACGATCCGAACGGCATGTCTCCCAACACAACGGCTCGTTTGACGGTCCGGGTCACGGCCTTGATGTGATGGAGCATCTCCTCCATCGTGACCGATATCGTATCCGCATAGCCGAGAACGACCATGCCCAGTGAATCGCCGACAAGGATCATGTCGATGCCGGCCTGGTCCACCAGCAGCGCCCAAGGGTAGTCATAGGCTGTCAACATGGCAATCGGCGGTCCGCTTCTTTTCCTGGCCTTGATGTCCGGGATCGTTGTTTTCTTGGGTGTCATGATTTTTTTCTCTCCTGGTGTCGTACGGTGGATGGATTCCGTGATCATATACGCTGAGCAGCCGTGGCTTCCAGCGCCAGAACCGTAGCGGTCAGAAAGCGGTTGCAGGGGGTGGCTACGCCGAGTTCCACGCCTTTTTCGACGATGGCCTGATTGATGACACCGATCTCGGTGCGAACGCCCCGCAGGGTGTCCTGCAGCATGCTGGCCCGGTTCTTGGCGGTCTTTTCGCACACCGCCAGCACATGGGCCAGCGGGTCGTCGTAGGGCAGAGCAATGCCAAGGGCTTGGGCCACCTGCACCGCCTCGGCCACCGCCTCGGCCAAGATCGCCTTGCATTCCCCGGTGATCCCCAAAATGCCGTTGGGAACGCGCACAATGGCCGCCAGCGCATTGATGCCCACGTTTATTACCAGCTTGCCCCAGATCAGGGTGTCGAGGTTGCCGGAGAGGCTTACATCGATCCCGGCCCGCGTGAACACATCCGCCACCGGCCCCAGGTCGACAGCCGCAGACGGTGCGGCAATATAGGTCGGCCCTTCTCCCGCGTGCCGCACCCGTCCGGGGTGCACCAGGGTGCCGCCGTGCGAGGTGACCCCGGCCGCACAGCGGTTTTCACCGACCACCCCGGCAATCACATCCAGGTTGCCGATGCCGTTTTGAAGGGTCAGGGCAATTCCCTTTTCAGCCAAAAGATCGCGGGCCGTCTCTGCCGCCTGGCGCGTATCGTAGGATTTGGTGAAGATAATCGCCAGATCTACCCCCGGCGCCACCTCCTCCGGCCGCGCGGTGGCAAATACGGCCTGGTTTTTAATCGACCCGTCGTTCAGCTCAATCTCGAGGCCGTTGCCCCGGATGGCCCGGACATGCCGCTCGAAGTTATCGACAAGGGCCACGTCCGCCACAGCGGAAAGCATGGCCCCAAAGATGGAACCCATCGCTCCCGCACCGATGATGGCAATGCGCATTGGCTATCTTCCCTTTTTTCGATAGTTTCCGTCCAGAGTTGGCCCTTTTCTACTCTTCTATCATCTATATATTCTCATCCCAAGCGATTATAACGGTTCCAGGCCCTTTCCGCCGCTTCCAGACGGACCTGGCTTCCATCGGCGTAACGGCTTATCAGCGACAGCAGCGTGTGGCTCACGCTGGTCAGGGCGGTGTAGGAGTCCAGCACGCTGGTGCTGCCGACATACGCCTGCAGGACCCGCATGCCCTGCTTGGGGTCCACCCGGATGCTCACATCGGTTAACAGGGCCCGCGGGACCTCCAGGTTGCCGAGAAAGTCGATGGTCCGTCGGACCTCGGGCGAGTGCCGCCGCATGGAGACGATCAGGGCATAGTCATCCGGGGTCAGGTCGAAGAGGGTGTCGATGGCCGTGCCGCCCGGCTCCGGCGCCAGCCGAACCCCGTTGCGCATGGTGTTGAGCGCCAGGCTCAAGTACAGGGCGATGGGGTAGGAAAAGCGCCGGCCGAACAAAACCACACGCCTGGCCCCGGTGATTTCCCGTGCCGTGGCTTCCAGGGCGGACAGATCCAGATATTCGTATGTCTGGCGCAGGTTCATCAGCTCGCGTTGATAGATTTGCTCCACCATGTCCGCCTGCACATTGGCGGAGGGAGTCAGCGCCAGTTCCCTTGACGGCGAAAAGGACTTGAGCAGGGCGCCCCTGGCCTTCGCCTGCAGCTCGGCGAAGCCGTTCAGGCCTAGCTTCTGGGCCAGCCGCACGATGGAAGAGCGATGCACGCCCAGACGAACCGCAAGCTGGGCCGCCGACTCAAACGCCCACAATTCCAGGTGTTCGCCCAGGTGGGCTGCCAGGCGCAGCTCGCTGGTCGTCAGGCCTTCCGCTTTGGAGGCGATCCAGTCATGAATCGGTTTGGCTCTGCTCATTATCTATTCCCCTGATGTTCCTGGGCCGGCCGCCGGGCCCGCTTCCCGCTGGTGATGGCACCCTCCGCGGATCAGTCCGTCGGCACCTCGACGTCCAACAGGGGCGCATACTGCTGGGAGCCGAAGATATCGGCGTCTCCCGGGCTGCCGCTGGGACGCAGGCGGCTGATGGTGAACTTGATGGCGCAGGCCGGGTCGAAATAGACGAAGTCCGCAATTCGATCCGCGGCAATGCCGTAAAGCCGGGCCACCGACTCGCGGGTCAACACTCCCGCAGCCTTGACC
>JBAPSB010000320.1:0-22779 GCA_049281435.1 Desulfobacterales bacterium | reverse complement strand
CCGGCCTCGATCTGCCCGTAGGAGACGGACTGGATGCCGGCGCGGATGATTTCGGCTATGTAGGCCCCGCTGTTCAAGGTCAGGGCGAAGATGCCGGTGACCGCTTCCGGAAAGCGGATACCCAGTGACGGCAGACCGAAGTAGAAAAAGTAAAGTTGGGCGAGCAGCGGCGTCGAGCGGATGCTTTCGATGTAGGCACCAGCCATGCGGGAGGCAATGCGGGATCGGCTAAGACGCATGCCACAGGCGACCATTCCGACCAGCAGAGCACCGATGAGCGCGACGACCGACATCCAGATGGTTGCAAGAAACCCCTGCAGATAAAGCGGCATGTACTCCAGGATGACCCGGAAGTTAAACGTCGCGAGCATCGGTAGTCCTCGCCTGGGAAGCGGTTGCCATGCCCGGAGTATCAGCCGCTGGAACGGGTCAGACCCGCGGGTGACGGCTACCCGCTCGAAGGGTGAAAAAATGTTTCATGAATTCTTTGCGCTAATGGTCTTTCTTCCAGTCCAGTGAATTGACCCAGTAGTCCAGGTTTTTGTCCATACGGCCGTCCAGGTTGATGGTCAGGAAGAACAGGTTGGTCCACTCTCGCAGATCCTGCGAATCATAGCGTACCGCAAAAGCCAGGGGCGATTTGGTCAATTGGCCCGCCAGGATCCGGACACTGCCCGGTGGAAAGCTGGCGACCTGGCCGCGAACCGCCGAGCCATCATTGACGCCGAAGTCGGCGTGGCCTTTCAACACCGCATCGATCAGCAGCGGTCCGCCGCCCTTGTAGGACTTGAGTTCGGCCTGCGGGAAGGCGTTTTTGGCATCGGTCTCGCCGGTCGCGCCGAGCAGCACAGCTGCCTTAAGCCCCGCTTTTTTCGCATCTTCGATCGTTTTGATCGGACTGTCCTGTTTGACGAAGACCACGCTGCCTGTGTATATGAATGGCTCAGTGAAGCTGATCTTCATGGCCCTTTTGAGGGTGGGGGTCATATCGGCCGCCAGAATATCCGCCTTCTTGGAGAGCAGGGCCGGGATCAGGCCATCCCAGTCGTAGTCGAGAAATACGACCTTGACGCCCATCTCCTCTGCCATCAATTTGCACAGCTCGATCGAGCTGCCGGCCCGCTCGCCGTTTTTGTCGATGAAGCTGAACGGAGGCCCCTGTGTCTGGCAGGCTACCCGCAGTTCGCCCCGTTGAGCAATTTCATCCAACGTTCCGGCCGAGGCGCCGGAAACCATTCCGATCGCCAGAACGGCTGCCAACAGCCATTTCAAACTTGTGCTTCGGATCATTTTTATCTCCTTTGTGACGGGTTGCTGGGTGACGATTCAGGGTCGCCGTAATCGTAACGAGATTGCGGTCATCTCACGTTTCCTCGACGACCACTTCCTCCTTTACCATGATTCCACGCTTGGACAATTCCGACATGAAGGCTTCACAAGGGACATCGAGTGCCGGACTGAGCACACCGGCCGCGGTAATCTGTTTGCGTGCGATCATCCGGGCCACGATGGCAGCCGTGAAACCGACGCCGGCGCTCATGGCGAAAAGACCGGTCTGGAGATTCCTCTCGATCAGAAGGTAGGTCCGGATCGACTTTTTCCGGCCGTTCTTCAGGCCTTCAAACCGGTTCAACATGGCCACGATGTCTTTTTCGTCGTCACGGTACTGCAGATAAGAGGGCATCAGTTCGGCCAGAAACCGGTGGGGACTCACTGGACACGGAAGCCCCGTCAGCGGCGTATCCGAGAGAAAACCCAGAGCCTTCAGAGGCTGCCAGAAGGCGCACCAACCGGGCCAGCGCAGCGAATAGCGGCCGGCTCGCCGGACGGTGGCGGATACCCCCAGAAGGTCCGTGTAGAATCCGGCATCACCGTTGGGAATGGCCTCCAGGGCACCAAGACCCGGGAACTCCACCTGATGAATCATTTTACTGGCGTGCTGATCGGCGGCGGGCACCTCGAGTCTAAGCCCGTCCTCGATGAAAACCGAATCGCGCTTCTGTGAGCGCAGCACGCCGTCCCAGTTCCAGCTGATTTTGTAATTGATCGGGTTGTCGCAGGCCTTGCGCTCCGGGAGCCCCCCGCAGTATGAGTCGATGAGCTCTAAACGGTCGAACTGCCGGACGGCGTGGCCGCAGATGATCAGGTCGATGCCGGGATCCAGTCCGCACTCCGGCATCAGCGCTACCCCGGCTGCGGCTGCGGCTTGATGCAGGCGGCGGATGGGCTTGCCATAGTTGGTGCTGACCAACGGGACACCGGCTTCGAGGGCGGCTTCGAAGGCGTTAACCATCAAGGGCAGGGGCAGCAGGTCGATGGCGACATCCACATCCTGAGAGAGTAGAGACACGAGCGCTTTTGAAGAGGTGCCATCCACCTGAACCGGACGAATCCGGGATGTGTCGAGGAATCCTTCGAGCTGTTTCCAGTCTTTGAGATCCGCGTCGGCGCAGATGATGTCATCCACCGGGTCGATGTTCACCAGATCGACCAGGGCCGCCTTTCCCTGCATTCCGAGACCACCGAGAACAACGATTTTCATAAAAATCCTTTTGTGAGATCATGCCGTCCGGCCATCAGAAATCGACTGACATCGAGACCGGCGGTCGGTTTATCACAGGGCATTTCGTCTGGCCGGATTGTCCATAAAAGACGTTAACCCCGAAACGCGGAACGATCAGTCGGATTTTCATACACCGCAGCCGTCCGCGGCCATGAGCGTTTAACCGGAAACCGTGAAACGTTGAACCGCTCAGCCTGTAGTGTATTCTCAATATTTTGTTTGCCTAATTTATACAACAGGAAAGTTTTCACCGTTTTAAGGAGGCCGACGCATTCAGGAGTCTTGCAACTCGGGATGGTTAAGCCCCTAAGCGGGTTCGAAACGTTCGGCCGAGAGGAAAATCACCTCCTTGATCTGGTGTCTCGAAACCATTCAGGCTCAGACATAAAGACAGCCTTTTAACCGCCAGTCATTGGGTCAGAACAGTTGACCGTGGTGGGCACCGGTAATATACATTGACGAAACGTATATCATAAGGGGGATCGAACATGAAAGTTACGAAATGGGGTAACAGCCTGGCTATTAGGTTGCCCGCAGCGGTGGTTCGAGCCCTGGAACTGCGTGAAGACGATGACGTTGAAATCCTGATTGCAGCCGAACGGGTCTTCAAGGTAAGGAAGAAACACGGTCAAGAAGCTGCTTTTGAGCGATTACGGCAGTTCCGGGGCAAGCTGCCGGCCGATTTCAAGTTTGACCGGGACGATGCCAATGCCCGCTTCTGAAGTTTTCATCGACAGTTATGAGTCTGCAACCCCTTCACCCGTCGGTTGCCCTCTGACGTGAGGCAGGGGCGGACCATTTCCTTTTAGTTGCTCAGAAAATCCATGGTATGAAATGGTATGAAAACGACTGTATGAACGATAGCACTCATTATTCTGACGCCTTTCCGCGATCCGATTTGTTCGCGGGCATCGCAACAGAGAAAAGGACCGAGATGTTAAGCCGCGGCCATCGGATCGTTTTCAAATCGGGTGAGACACTCTTTCGCGAGGGGGATCCCGCCCTGAGATGTTACTTCGTTCAAAATGGGTGCTTCAAGCTGTCAAAGCTTCACGAAGAGGGGAAAGAGGCCACCATTCGTTACATCAACCCTGGAGAGGTGATAGCCGCCATAGCTGTCTTCAAGGGCAAGAATTACCCGGTCACGGCGGCAGCCATCGGTGCCGCGGAGGTGGTTGGCTGGGGCAAGGAAACCATGCTGAAGCTCATGCTGGAATATGCCCCGTTGGCCGCCAACATGCTGCGCGCCGTCATCGAACGCATCGACGAATTGCAGACCCGCTACCTGGAACTCGTCGCGGAACAAGTGGGACAGCGCGTGGCGCGCGCCCTGTTACGGATCATGAAACAATCCGGCCGCAAAACCAGCGACGGTATCCTGATCGACATGCGGCTCGGCCGCCAGGAGTTGGCTGACTATACCGGTACGACCTTGTATACGGTGAGCCGCACCCTCAGCAGTTGGGAAAAAAGCGGCTGGGTCAAATCGTCACGCGAGCGTATCACCGTCACCGATCCCCATGCCTTGGTCATGTTTGCCGAAAAAGGCTGACGGCTGCGCCTGCTGTCGATCATCTCGCCTATATTTTTCGTTGAATCCCGTTATTCAAAAATATCCTGTTGTTTGCGCCGGCGCAAAGACAAGTGCTGGGGCAACAGCTACTTTCGGTTCAAATGATAACAGTTGACCCGAATTTTTAGGCTTAGTTGTTTCCGTCTCAATAGGAAACAAGCGAGGATGCAATGCCGCAGGAAATCATGATTGTTGGATTATCGGCCATCGGCCCGGTCATAGGATCGGCCATCGGCGTTTCAAAAAAGCCAACAGCGGCATTTATTTATACTATGCTCTATTTTGCCGCAGGCATCATGCTTACATCGGAAAGGATAAAAACCTGATTATGGAACCCCGTTTATCCTTGGACATGACCGTCAAGGAACTCCTGGATCGCTATCCGCAGCTCCTGCCAACCTTCATGGATTTGGGCCTGTTATGTGTTGGTTGTCCCACGGAGGCCTTCCACACCCTGGCGGATGTCGCCCGGGAGTACAGGCTATATCAGGATCAGTTGCTGCATCGTTTGCAACACGCCATCGAAAAATCCGGGACACCCAAAGGACCGATACCCTAATCACCCAAACGAAAGGAGACCCATCATGTTCTGTTTTCAATGCCAGGAAACCGCCAAGAACACCGGCTGCACCGTCAAGGGCGTATGCGGCAGGCCGGAGGAAACCGCCAACCTTCAAGACCTGTTAATCTTTGTGCTCAAAGGCATTTCGGTTTACGGTGAAAAGCTCAAGGAACTGGGTTCTGCCGACCGCAGCAACGACGAATTTATCGTTCAAGGCCTGTTCGCCACCATCACCAATGCAAACTGGGACGACGTGCGCTTCACGGCGATGATCCAGGAGGGCCTTAAGCGGCGCGACCGGATCAAGTCTAAGTTCCTGGCTGCCTACAAGGCGAAAAACGGCCGTGATTTCGACGGATCGCTGCCCGAGGCCGCCAACTGGGCCGGCGGCGATTTAGCCGCTTTCGCCGAAAAGGCCAAGACTGTGGGCGTGCTGGCCAGCTCTATGATACCGAAAACGCTCAAGTTGTTCACATCACCCTGGAACCTGGAGAATCCCTGAAAAAACATATCACACCCGTGGATGTCGTTTTTTACGTTCTGGAGGGAAAGGGCATGGTGGAAATCGGTGACGAGAAAAAGGAGGTTGTCGCAGATACTTTGATCAACAGCCCGGCAAAGATACCCCATTGCTGGTACAACGAAAGTGACGCGGTTCTAAGGTTTCTGGTCGTGAAGGTGCCGCGGCCCAAGGAGTCGACAAGGTTATTGTAATCCAACGGCAGATATCCCGCTGTATCAATATCAGTCAGCACCAAAGGATGGATGCTCTGAACGGTTTGCACCTCAAATACGGCCTGGATGACAGGCCGCCGGCTATTGAAAACCTGATGTTTGGCCTGCAATGGCTGGCCATCACCACCGCCACGGTTATCATTATCGGAAAAGTGGTGGCTGGATTGCACTTTGATGATTTTGCCAGTCAACTGGTCTATATGCAGAAGCTGTTTTGGAATCATCGCCGCCAATGGCAACGCCTCTCGCTTCACCTTGATTCCCGCCAGCCTGGCCATGCTGGCGATCGCTTTTCTTCCCGGGGCGGTGGCCTTTGTCTGGAATGTGCCGGCCGTCGGGGTGGGGACGATTCTGCTGTATATCATGAGTTCACAACTGGCCGCCGGGCTGATGGTGGCCTTCGGAACCGGCGGCTTTTCCTTCCGGGATGGATTGATCATCAGCATTCCGTCGATGATCAGCATCATCGTTTCTTATCTGCCCGGCACGGTCAAAGCCGCCCTACCACCGGTGTTGATGCCGGTTGCCGGCAACGGTTTTGTCATGGGCGTACTGACGGTGTTGATAATGGAACACATCGTCTACCGGACGAGGTCTTCGACCCAACAAAATTAAAGGAGGTATCTTCGTGCACAAAAGACAAATAAAGGAAAAGGTATACTGGCTGGGCGCCGTTGATTGGGACCGGCGGCTATTCGATTCTCTCATTCCGCTGCCGGACGGCACGACGTACAATGCCTACCTGATCGAAGGGAGCGAGAAGACCGCCTTGCTGGACACCGTCGATCCGCCCATGGCCGATCAACTGATGGCGCAGTTGGAGGGGGTATCCAAAATCGACTTTATCGTTTCACACCATGCCGAGCAGGACCATTCCGGTTCCATCGCGCTCGTTCTCGACCGATTTCCGCAGGCAAAAGTGATCACAACCCCAAAAGCCAAGGGGATGCTCATCGATTTATTAAAAATCCCCGAAAATCACTTTCTCACCGTAGCAGACGGCGAGAAGCTGTCACTCGGCGACAAGACCCTGCAGTTCATTCACACGCCCTGGGTGCACTGGCCGGAAACCATGGTGACCTACCTGGAAGAGGACCGCATCCTCTTCAGTTGTGATTTCTATGGTTCGCATATCGCCACCAGCGATCTTTATGTGACCGACCGGGGCCGCGTGCACGAAGCCGCCAAACGCTATTTTGCCGAGATCATGATGCCATTTCGCACTGTGATCGCGAAAAATGTCGCCAAACTTGAATCGTATGACATTCAAATGATCGCCCCGAGCCACGGACAGATTTACGACCGACCGGCCTGGATCATGGAAGCCTATCGAGACTGGGTAACGGGGCCACCTCACAACCTGGTCGTCTTTCCGTTCGTATCGATGCACGGCAGCACACGATTGATGGTCGATCATCTCGTGTCCGCTCTGGCGAACCGCGACGTGCGTGTCGAGCTGTTCAATCTGGTCGTCACCGATATCGGCAAGCTCGCCATGGCGCTGGTCGACGCTGGAACCATAGTGGTCGGGACGCCCACGGTCCTGGCCGGGCCGCATCCCCTGGCCGCCTATGGCGCCTTTTTGGCCAATGCCTTGCGACCCAAGGCTCAATTTCTTTCGATTGTCGGTTCCTACGGATGGGGTGGCAAGGCCGTGGAAACGCTTGCGGGCATGATCCCCAACCTCAAGGTCGAGGTTCTGGACCCCGTATTGTGCAAGGGCGTTCCCTCAAAGACTGACTTTGAAGCCCTGGACCGCATGGCCGCCGCGATTGCGCTAAAGCACAAGGAACACGGCTTCAAATAATGTTCCTCCACGGCATCATTGATTGTCTGGAATTTATCAATTGCGGGTGCCGTCAACGTCGGGGCGAAAAGTTTTTCGCTCTCGTAAACGAGGTATGATGGAAATCCAAACCAAACGCGTCTACGAGCCGGCCGACAAAAAAGACGGTGCCCGCGTCCTTGTTGACCGGGTGTGGCCGCAGGGCTTGTCCAGGGAGCGCGTGCAGGCGGACCAGTGGTTGAAGGATGCGGCACCGGGCACGGCTCTCCGAAAATGGTTCGCTCACGATCGGTCCAAATGGGATGAATTCAGGAAGCGGTATGCTTCCGAGTTGGATGCGAAACCAGAGGTGTTAGAACAACTTCTCGAACTCGCGGCAAAAGGACGTTTTACCCTGCTTTATTCCGCGCGGGACACCAGGTGTAACCAAGCCGTGGCCCTGAAAGAATATCTGCTTACGGTGACGAAGAGGGGTGGAGCGTCTGCGGACCATAATTCCGGAAAATAGAAATGCTATTTCAATTTGATGGAACCACTGAATTAATGGAGGTTGCAATGAAAGCAACAAATGAACTGAGAAATGAACATCAAGGAATAGAGCTCATGCTGCGGGTTCTGCAAACCCTGGCGGACAAATCCGGACGCGCCGAGCGGATTCAAGCCGAACACCTGGATGGCATCCTGGAATTCTTGTCGATTTTTGTCGACAAGTGCCATCATGGCAAGGAAGAGGAGTTTTTGTTTCCAACCTTAGAGGCCAAGGGCGTGCGGCGTGACGGCGGCCCGATCGGTGTCTTGTTGACCGAGCACGAAGAAGGCCGGAAACTCGTTGCCAAGCTAAAAACCGCTGCGGCACGATACACATCCGGGGATAAAACGGCTGCGGCCGGATTTCAGTCGACCATCAGTGACTATGTAACCCTGCTGACACAGCACATCGAAAAGGAGAACACGGTTCTTTTTGCAATGGCGGATGCCAAACTGGATGCAACCAAAGACAAGGAGCTTTTCGACGCCTTCGAACAGCTTGAACGGGACCGGATCGGTCCGGGCAAACATGAGGAGTTTCATGCACTTTTGAATCGTTTGGAACATGAGTACCTGGGGTAAATGCGAGACGATTTCGCTCCGACGGTAGCCTGTTTAAATAAATCACCTCGGCGAAGACAAGGAGGCATAAAAATGCAAGAGCAACTATCCAGCACCCCGGCCATCTCACCCTGGTGGCGCCGCAGTGTTTTACTGGTGTTCGTTGTCGGCATGTTCGGTTTGATCTTCATGTCGGTTCAGGCCTATCGACTTGCCCCTCCCGTTCCCGAAAGGGTCGTCGATTCCGGCGGCAACACGATTTTCGGCCGGCAGGATATCGAAGCCGGTCAGCAGGTTTTTTTAAAATATGCGCTGATGCAAAACGGCTCGATCTGGGGCCATGGATCTTACCTCGGGCCGGATTTTTCGGCCCAGTACCTGCACGACCTCTCGCTGGAGACCGGCCAGACTATCGCTAAGCAGGAGTTCGGTAAGGATTTGTCTGCATTGGATGAGGCCCAGCGGACCCTGGTAGATGCCCGGATTGCGATATATCTTAAAGAAAATCGATACGATCCCGCATCCAAAGAGTTGACCTTCATAGATGCCGAGAAAACTTCTTTTCAGAAGCAACTTGCGGCCTGGACTAAATATTTCCAACACCCCACATCCAATTCAGGCCTGCCGGACAACTACATCGATGATCCTGCAGAAATCCGCCAACTGACGGCATTTTTTGCCTGGACCGCCTGGGCCAGCGTCGCCAACCGCCCGGACAAGCCCTATTCGTATACCAACAACTTTCCCTTCGATCCGGTGGTCGGCAATGTCCTGACCAGTGATGCGGTTCTCTGGAGCGCCCTGAGTGTCGTCATGCTCCTGGCCGGCTTGGCCATCGTGCTGTTTGTTTTCGGTAAATTCAACTATCTGGGCTGGAAAGGCGGTCCGGAGGGCATCCACCCCCACATGCTGCCCGGTGAAGCGACCGCCGGACAGAAGGCGACCATCAAGTATTTCCTGGTCGTCGCGCTGCTTTTCTTGACGCAGGTCATGATTGGCGGCGCATTGGCGCACTATCGCGCCGACCCCGGAAATTTTTACGGCATCGACTTGGCCCAGTACCTGCCGAGCAACATTCTGCGCACCTGGCACCTTCAACTGGCCATCTTCTGGATCGCCACCGCTTATGTAGCCGGCGGGCTGCTGTTGGCGACGTCCTTGAGCCAAAAGGAACCGCGCGGACATGTGACAGGCGTTCACATGCTCTTCTGGGCCCTGGTGGTTTTGGTGGCCGGCAGCTTGGTCGGCGAACTCCTCGGAATCCATCAGATCTTCGGCCGGCTATGGTCCTGGTTCGGGCACCAGGGTTGGGAGTTTCTCGAACTGGGGCGGTTCTGGCAAATCATCCTGGTTATCGGGTTCAGCTTCTGGCTGGGGCTCCTCTACCGGACGACCGCGCCGGCCTTGCAGGACCCCGAGCGCAGGGAAATCGTGCTTCTTTTCCTGGGGGGCGCCGCCGCCATTCCGTTTTTTTATCTGCCGGCCTTTTTTTTCGGCAGCACCTCCAATTTCACGGTGGTGGACATGTGGCGTTTCTGGATCATTCACCTGTGGGTGGAAGGATTTTTCGAGCTGTTCGTGACCGTACTGGTGGCGGTGACCTTCTATCAGCTGGGGGTCGTCCGGCGCATCAATGCGATCCGCATCATTTATATGGATGCCATCCTTTTCCTGTCGGGCGGCATCATGGGGACGGCTCATCACTGGTACTGGACGGGGCAGGCCAACTTCACCATGGCCATGGCGGCCATGTTCTCGGCCCTCGAGGTGGTGCCGCTTACGCTGTTGACACTCGATGCATGGGATTTCATCAAGCTGACCGGCACCCGGGGCGAGGCCGAAGCGCCCCGGAAAATCATCCCGCACAAATGGACCTTTTACTTCCTGATGGCGGTCGGTTTCTGGAATTTCGTCGGGGCCGGCATATTCGGGTTCCTGATCAACATGCCGGTCATCAGCTACTTTGAAGCCGGAACCATATTGACCCTCAACCACGGCCACGCCGCCCTGCTGGGCGCCTTCGGGATGCTGGCCATGGCGCTTCTGGTCCTGGCTCTGCGCCATGTGTTGACCGATGAACAGTGGGTTCTGCCCCAGAAATTTGTCAAGGTGTCCTTCTGGGGCCTTAACATCGGTTTGGCCCTGATGGTGATCACGAATCTATTCCCGGAGGGCGTTCTGCAAATCTGGGACGTTCTGGAAAACGGCTACTGGCATGCCCGCAGCCTCGAGTTCATCGGCACGGACCGCATCCGAACCCTGGAATGGTTCAGTATGCCCTCGCACCTGATCCTGATCGTCGTCGGTGTGTTTCCGATGGTGATCGCCTCGGGATTAACCTACCTAAGAGTGCGGAAAGCTTGAGCGTTTCTACGATTGAACAGTTGCTAACGAAATAGCCATTGTAAGCATGGCACGGGAAGACCCTGAGCGCCCCAACAATACCGGTTGGGGCGCTCATGAGCTTTTATCAACTACAAGCCAATATGATTTTCTCACGCATAGTATTCCTCACTGTATATTTTTTCAGAGGCTCTCGACGAAGCGGCTTACAACAAGGGTGAAAACGGCCGCTTCGGTTATTAAATCTTCTTGGATGCGAAATCGCTGTCCCCTAATATTCGCTCATCGCCTTTCATGTAAACCTTGGCTTTGCGCAGCGCCTTGACCGCCGCCCATCCCCCCATCGACCGAACCAGTCCTCCACCAACCAGATCCGGTCGCTTGCCCGCCGTAATTCCCCTGGCCACGAATTCACGGTATTTTCGCCTTGCTACCGTTGTCGTGCGGCCGAACCGCTTAAGAACATATTCTGCGTCCTGCCAGATGATCGTTTGTAAAGTTTAAATAATTCTCAGGTGGCCAGAAAGGCTGATTTCAGGGGGGCCAGCATCAGCAGACAGACGACGGCGACAATCGCCGGATTGACCGTCCAAAATAGCGGAACCAGTTATGTGGCGCACGAACACGACAGAAACGGCAATATGATTCAAAACCGACGCGATGAGGATTATAATGGCGCGACCCCTCAATGGGACTATGAGGAAATCCGAGAGTACGACGAGGCAAATCGACTGTCGGAAGTGACACAAGATTACGGTTTCGACGGTGTTGCCGAGTACCAGTATACATTTGCTTACGACGAATTCGGCAATGTCGCGGAATCGACGAACTTTGATGGAACGATCAGCCGACGTTTCACGATTACATGGGAGCAGCGCGTGACTCCCGGCTACGACACCTGGTTTGCACCGATGGGCGGCGAACTGGGACACTAACGAAAAAGATGAACGTCGACCATCCAACGCAGATGCGTCTTGACACCCGAGCGCCGGTCAACCTATGAGTCGAGGATAAAACGATTGAATGGATCGGGGAACCCATGAAGCCTTGGAAACGGGTCGACACGGTCAACCTGCCTGGCGGTGAGGCGCTTTACCTATACCGGCGCGGCGACGAATTTTCCATGCGCGGCGACGGGTTCGAGCTGATGAACAGCCGAGTGCACGGTTCTGAAGAGGCCCTGGCCCGGCTGGCCTGTCAAGGCCTGTTCGGTCGGCCGCGAGCCCGGGTGCTGATCGGTGGCCTGGGGATGGGGTACACCCTGGCGACTGCATTGCAGGCGCTCGATGCCGGTTGTCAGATAACCGTGGCGGAACTGGTGCCGGCAGTGGTGAGATGGAACCGGGGGCCGCTGGCCCACTTGG
Organism: Desulfobacterales bacterium; assembly: GCA_049281435.1. Classification (GTDB taxonomy): domain Bacteria; phylum Desulfobacterota; class Desulfobacteria; order Desulfobacterales; family SG8-13; genus JARFQH01. The sequence continues at coordinate 10,764 of JBAPSB010000320.1, read as the reverse complement.
CCGGCCACCCCTTGTCGGACAGTCGGGTGACGGTTCGTGAAACGGATGTGCTTGTGGCCATGAGATCGGCCGAACCGGTATATGACGCCATTATCCTGGATGTCGACAACGGCCCCGACGGCCTGACCCGCAGAGAAAACGATCGGATTTATGGCGCGAGCGGATTGAAGGCGGCTGCCGCGGCCCTTCGTCCCGGCGGCGTGCTGGCCGTCTGGTCGGCGGCACCCGATGAGCGCTTTACGGCTCGGTTGCGCCGGGCTGGATTCGCGGTGGAAATCCGCCGCGCGCCCGCCGATGGCCGCAGCGGCAAGGGACGGCCCGTGATCTGGTTGGCCCGACGCGGACCGGGAATGACGGGCTCGTAGCGGGATGGCGGGGATCCGTTGCCGCCTTGCGACCGTCTTTTATGATTTGATTTACGGCTGACTCGCTTGCCGGCGCTGCGCGGCATGCCGCCGGATTTATAGGGCCGGACTTGGAGAGCCGAACTTTCTTTAGCCGTTGGAATAATGAACATTCCGGGCAAGGATGTTAGAGATGATAATCTCCGGCGGCTTCGGGCTGATAGAGCACCTTTTCGATCTTGATCCGTCGGAGTCCAGCCGGGACATACCATTCAATGATATCTCCCTCGGCGTATCCGAGGATGGCTGTCCCAATTGGGGAGAGGACGGACAGCTTGCCAGCGTCAATATCGGCATCCTTGGGAAAGGTCAACGTGAATATCATAGGCTGGTTCGTGTCAATATCAACCAGCCGCACGCGGGAGTTCATGGTCACGACAGTGGGGGGAACCTGCATAGAGTCAACCAGCTTGATTGACTGGAGTTCTGCTTCGAGCTCCTCCAGATCGCGTCGATCCCGATAATTGAATTCACCGGCGGCAGCCAGCAAATCCTCAAGCCGTTCGAGGTCGAACTTCGTAATGAAAATGGTACGGTCTTTCATAATGATCACTCCTTTAAATCCGGAATCAGAGGCCGGCCAGGTCGTTGCGGCAACATGCCTTAAAAAAAGGCTGTGAACGCTTACCAAAAATCAATTGGGCAAACCGGCGGAAATGATTCCGGCGGTTCATTTCAGCTATGTTATTTTTATTCAACTACTTACGATTATTGATCGCGCGCCAGCCACCAAGTGGCGAGCAGATCGGCCGGTATACTTTGCTCATATCCCGAGCCTGTTCGATGACGTAAAAAAGTTTAGGATCTATGCAGCGAACGTCGGGCAGGATCCATTTAAGGTCCCGGCGGCGACAGGCGATATAAAGCTCGTCGACCGGTCCCTGCATGCCTTCACCATGGAATACGGTGACCGGCTGGCCGTTTTTTCTCAAATGCGCTGCGACATCAGGACCTGCGTTGCGGGTGATGATTCTAAGGATCGTCGTTCCAAAAGCCAGCTTGCGCTCCACCATGATCCCCACCACGTTGCCGGTGGCGTACCCGAATGCATAAAAGATCACCAGCAGTGGTTTGTCTGTTATCTGGTTGATCACGGTGCTGGCGACAGTCACCCAGATAGTGATTTCAAAAACCGCTAAAATAAACGCTATGGTAGTCCGCCCCTGAACCGTGACGATTGTCCGGACGGTACCGATGGATACATCACAGATTCTGGCCAGAAAGATGATGACCCCTGTTAGGAGCATATGTGGCTCAAACATAACCTTTGAATCTTTCCCACGATTTTTTTCCCCATCGCGTCTCCATTTTTTCCTCAAAGATGCTGTCGGCGCGATCGTGACGAAGGCGACAGATGGCTTTTGGGAAATTCGCAAGCAGCGCCGTAAAAAAAAGAGACCTTAAAACCGATGACCTAAACGTTCGCACGACGAGCCTGGGCCGGAAGGTTACACGTTCTCATGGTCTCTTTGATTTTCTTGTAGACATCAGAGAATAGAATCAAACCAACAATGTAATGCCCGTCTTTTACGAAAAGAGATCCGTGGCGTCGGACGACAAAAAGATGAAAGGCGGCGTCCATTTTATCATCGGCCTTTACCATATGGTCAAATGTCGGCATCTTGATAAAATCCTGGATTTTGACGTTATGAGCGCTTTCGCAGAGTTTTCCAAGCGGTTTGCTCCACAACCGGTACTGCTCCTTCATGGATTGGAGCGAAAACCGAATTAAATGATAATACTGACTGGATTTTAGGCTGTCGATGCTGTCATAGTTCGGCTCCAAGCCCTGGACGACATCCATGGGGGATAGTTTTCCGACGATACTTCCCGTCACATCATTGACCAGCAGAATTCTTTCAGGAGTCTTGCCCGACTTGAATTCATAATCGGCTTTTTCCAGTGCTTCCACCGCTTCCATAAGAGTGGCTTGGTCGGAAATGCGCGGAAACTCGTCAATTGAACGCATCAATTCCCTTACTTTCATCTTTTCCATTTTTTTTCTTTTCAGATTGATCGCCGAAGCTATGGATGGGGCCTTTCCCCGCTTTGGCAAGCCGTTTGTTTAGGAAGCTCGATATCCACCTTTTCAATATATGGTTCTCAAGTTCCGACCCCAAAGCGGGCACGCGGCCAAGAACTGCCTGCCCTAAAAGCTTACTCAACAATAACTTCACATTTCAGATGTCGACCTTCCCGTCCAGCGGCCGGTATGAAGACTCGGAATATCCAGATATTCCTGCCTTCGCGCGCATTGCGATCGGGCGCCTCAACACCTGAAATTGCGAATTAATTTTTTTTCGTGAACCCTTAATATGATTCGGCTTCGAAGTATGGGTATAACTTTTTCGCGCAGTCCGGACAGATACCGTGGCTGAATTTGGCGTTTGTCCGGTTTTGAACGTAGGTCTCCACTCGGTGCCAGTGGCCTTCATCGTCTCTGATATTTTTACAGGAAGCGCAAATAGGGATGAAGCCGCTGAGGATCTTTTCATAGTTTTTTTGGAGGTCACGGTGTAATCTTTCCTGCTCTTCCTCCAGGTATTTACGGTGGATGCTGCGGCCGATCAAGCTGGAAATGGCGTTCAGCAGAAAAATCTCCTCCTCCAGAAAAGGGCCTTTGAATGCATCCGGCCGCTTTTCAGCATAGGTAATCTCTACTTTGCCGACGGTTTTTTTGTTCACGACTATATTGGCGGTCAATTTCCAGTCGCTTTGCACAAAATTTTCGGAACGGTATTCCCGGTCTTCAATGACGAGCCGGGCACCGGCGATTTCAGGGAATTGCCACCCACTCGGAATCAGATCGACTATTTTCTGAAAGGTTTTCTCCAACGGCCCATCGGTCCTGTCAAACAACCTGAAAACACCGTATAAGCATTTGAGTTCCTTCATGCGCTCGTTTAATTCAAAACCGTTTTTATTTTCAACGGACTGTCGGGGCGCGGTCATAATATTCCCATCCAGGCCATGGTCCCTGATGTAGTAAAAATTCATTTCATGTATCCATCGCTTTTAAAGAAGACAACAAGGTGCCGGCCGATTCCTTGGCATCACCCAATAACATTATGGTCTTGGCGTCATCGTAGAGCGGATTGGGAACACCTGAATAGCCCGGGTTTTTGTCAAAATTGCAGATGATGATTTTTCGGGCATCATGCGCCATCAGGATCGGCATTCCGGAAATCGGTGTTCCTTCGCGTTGCATCGCCGCCGGATTTACGACATCACAGGCCCCGAAGACCATCGCCACGTCCGTTTCCGCGAACTGCGGGTTGACCTCGTCCATTTCAAGAAGATCATCGTAATCGACTTCGGCTTCGGCCAGCAGCACATTCATGTGGCCGGGCATCCGGCCCGCTACCGGATGGATGGCGTATCTTACATTTTTGCCCAGCGCGGTCAATTTTTTTGTTAACGCCGCAACTTCCTGCTGGGCTTTCGCCAGGGCCATACCGTAACCTGGTATGATGATGATCCTCTGGGCGTCCATTATATTGCCGACTGCTTCAGCCAAACGATGTCCCGGGCCTGCTATATTGGTAACCGACGTCATGGCTTGAGCGCGTAAATCCCTCGTATTTATCTCTTTTTCCAATTTACCGCTTTGCTTCGCTGGCAAGAATACCCTGAACATATTGCGATTCATGGCTTTGCACATCGCATGGGTGAGAATGGACCCCGATGCCGCCACCGTGGCGCCGAAAGCAATCAGCAACTGGTTTTCGATTACCATTCCGCAAAGCGCGGCGGCTACACCCGTCATTGCATTCAAAAATGAAATCATAACCGGCATGTCGGCCCCGCCGACGCGAATGGAGAACAAGATGCCTAAAGAAGCCGCCAGCACGATCTGTGCAAGATACAGATACACAGCGGCACCGGCCGGCATATAAAACGACGCGGCACCGACGCCCAGTATTGCCGCAATGTTTACCAGGACGAACAAATCATGGGCCGGCAGTATTTGTGGGGTTTGCCTTATTTTGTTGGCCAATTTGGCGGCCGCTATCATGCTGCCGCTGAAAGTCAACGATCCGACCGCCAATCCAATGACGCCGGATGTCCCCCTTATCCAATCGAGGGTGTGCACATCGCGCGTCAGTTCGACGAGCGATACAATAAGCGCCGCTGCACCGCCCGCGCCATTCTGAATAGCCACCATGGACGGGATTTGAATCATGCTGATTTTTCGCGCTACTGCATAACCGGCGATGGCGCCTACCACAAGCGATATGACGACGGTCCCGGCGTCGATGATTCCATTCCGATACAGAACCAGAACAAATGCGCAGAGCAGCGCCAAGGCGGCCGCCAGGTTGCCCAACCTGGCTTTGCGTGGTTCACGAAAAAGCCATATTCCCACAATGAGAAGTAAGATAACCGAGAAATCGATGAACGGTGTCATAGCATGAAGGTTTCCGTCTATTTGTCAGTGGGCTTCGCGCCTTTTTCCTTGAAAAGGCCCAGCATTCTATCCGTTATGGCAAAACCGCCGACGACATTGAAGGTCGCTAAAATAATGGCGAGCGTACCCAAAAATTTTTCTGTAGTTGTCGTCGGCCGCGAAAACAGAAGCACCGCCCCCAGTATCGTAATCGCGGATACGGCATTTGTCATAGACATCAAAGGGGTGTGCAAAAGAGACGGAACCTTTGAAATCAGCGCGTAGCCGATGAGAAAGGAGGCCAGGAATACGACCGCCATCAGGAGTAAATTTGACATCTGCGAACCTTTCGGAGACGGTAATATTATTTGCCCCGCATGGCCTTGAGGGCCCCTTCGTGGTGGATAGTCGATTGATGCGTGACGAGCGAACTTTTGACGATCTCATCGTCGAGGTTCATTGTTCCGGTGCCGTTTTTGAAGAGATTCTCGACGTAGTAGTACATGTTATTCGCATACAGCCAGCTGGCATGGACCGCCATTCTTCCGGGAATATTCTGTATGCCGCAAATGTTGATCCCCAGCTTTTGACTGAAGCGCCCCGGTTCCGTGATGGCACAATTGCCGCCCTGGTCAACGGAAATATCCATGATGACCGAGCCCGACTTCATACTGGAAACCATCTGCTCGGACACCAGAACTGGAGCGATTTCACCCGGCACCAGGGCGCTGAGAATGACGATATCGGCCTCTTCCAGGTGGGGTCCGATGATGCTTTGTTCGATATCGAGCCACTCGTTTTCCAGCGACTTGGCATAACCACCCTGGCCGACGGCGACTTCCTGGGGAATGTCGAATTCGATGATCTTGGCCCCCAGGCTTTCGGCTTCGATGCAGGCGTTTTTGCGGATGTCGAGGGCTTTGACGATGCCGCCGAGGCGTTTGGCCGTGGCGATGGCCTGGAGCCCCACCACACCGGCGCCGATGACCAAAAACTGCGCGGGTTTGACCGTGCCGATGGCCGTCCCGATCATGGGAACGAACTTCGGCAATCGGTTCGCCGCCATCAGCACCGACTTGTAACCGGTGATGGTGCTCATCGAGGTCAGGGCATCCATTCGCTGGGCGCGGGAGATGCGCGGGATGCCGTCCATGGTCAGGGCGGTGATGTTTTTATCCCGCAGGCGCTTGATCATTTAATGGTTTTCGGGCGCCGCGGGGTGGAGGAAGGTGATCAGAACCGAATCGTTGCGAAGCATATTGACTTCATGCTTTTCCAGGCGGTCGTTGAAGACGGGCTGTTTGACTTTCAAAATCACATCTGATTCGGCAAACAGGCTTCGCGCATCAAAAACAATGGTCGCCCCGGCAATTTTATAGTCTTCATCACCGATTAAAATTCCTTCTCCGGCCGAAGACTCGACGGCGACTTCAAAGCCCCTGTCGATGTATTTCAATACCGTATCCGGCGTGGCGGCCACACGCTTTTCCTCAGGCAAGATCTCTTTTGGGATTCCGATGATCATAATTCACCCTTTCTGCCGGCTTTAAGGTAAAGATTTCGCAGTGTGAGCGGTCGACGGCCGATGCACACTACAGCCATTTACCTGTGGCCTTGCCAAAATCCTTATCTTAAAGCCTATAAAATTTTATAATTATTGTGGTTATCAGGTGTTGCCGTGGTCGATCATCGCATTGGCCACCTTGATGAATCCGGCAATATTCGCTCCCACGAAATAGTTGCCCTTGTTTCCATACCGTTCGGCCGCCTGCAGGGATGTCGTGTGGATATCGGTCATTATACGCCGCAATTGGCGGTCCACTTCTTCCCTGGTCCATCTTATTTTTGAGCTGTTCTGCGCCATTTCCAGTCCGGAGCAAGCGACACCGGCCGCATTCGATGCTTTGCCCGGCGAGTAGAGAATCGCGCTGTCGAGAAGCATGTCCATGGCGGCCTGCGTTGCGGGCATGTTGGCTACCTCGGTCACGCATTGGCAGCCGTTGGCGAGCAGGTCCCTGGCATCATTCTGGTCCAATTCGTTTTCGCAGGCACAGGGAAAGGCGATATCGCATTTTACGCCCCACGGTTTTTTCCCGGGATAAAAATCAACTTTATACTTACGCGCATAATCTTCGACCCGGTCGTTATTGCTGAGGCGCATCTTAAGCATGTAAGCGATCTTCTCGCCTTTGATGCCCTCCTTGTCATAGATAAATCCATCCGGTCCGGAGAGCGTGTGCCCCTTGGCGCCCAGCTCGGTTACCTTCGTCACCACGCCCCAGGCGACATTTCCAAAGCCCGACACGGCGACGATTTTTCCGTCCAGATTTTCCCCCCTGGTTTTCAGCATTTCCTCCGCAAAATAAACGGCACCGAATCCGGTGGCTTCGGGCCTCAGAAATGAACCGCCCCAATCGATGCCTTTGCCGGTGAGCACTCCCTCCCAGACGTTCTTCAGCCGTTTATACTGCCCGAACAGATACCCTACTTCGCGGGACCCCACGCCGATGTCGCCGGCCGGGACATCCGTATTGGGACCTATGTGTTGGTACAGGCCCGTCATGAAACTCTGACAGAAGTTTTCGATTTCATTGTCGGATCGACCGCGGGGATTAAAGTCGCTGCCGCCTTTTCCGCCCCCCAGCGGCAAGCCGGTCAAGGCATTTTTGAAGGTCTGTTCGAAGCCTAAAAATTTAAAAATCCCGAGATTCACCGACGGGTGAAACCGCAGGCCCCCCTTGTAGGGGCCGAGGGCGCTGTTGAACCCGATCCGGTAGCCGGTATTGACATGGATGTTTCCGCTGTCGTCTTTCCAGGGGACCCGGAAAATAAAAATCCGTTCCGGCTCGACGATTCTTTCCAGAATCCGCTGATGTCCGTAGAGAGCATCTTTTTCGACGACCACGCCAATGGAAAGAAATACTTCGTTGACGGCTTGTATAAATTCTTTCTCCCACGGGTACTTGGTTTTCAGGTTCTGTATTACTTTAGCGCAGTAGGAATTCAAGGTTTTCATGATGTCATCCAGTTGGCCATGGAAAACAGGCCATCGTTATTTTTGATCACAGTTGTTAGATCAGTTTCGATAGCAATTAACCGGTGTCCCTCGGCTCTGATGTTTATTTTTGACACGGCTCAGTTTCCGATCCAGAAATGTGCAATTTTCCGCAAAGTCAAGGAAAGCGGCGGAATTGCGCGGAGGCATACTGCTGTATGCCGCACAAGCGATTCCGCCGATTGACGCCGAGATTCCGGGAAAGGGCCATTTCTGGACGGAAACTAACTGTATTCTTCACAGTAGATCACCACGCTGCCAAAACAGGTCAATTTACAAATCCGGTTGTTGTTGCAGTTGGTGCACAATCCTTTCCCTCTTGCCGATATTGCCTCATCATGGGCGACACTATTATTATCGCAGCTTCCGACGGCGATGCCGCGGTCTGTTTTTTGTGACGAAGCATTGAATTCCTCGCAGTGAAAAACCGACTGGCCTTCCCGCAGGGTGTTTTTCAACGCCAGGCAAATAGGCCGGTCATCACAGGTGCTGCAAATTCCTGGATCGACAACGTTTTGAACCATGGGGGTCATCCTTTTCAATATAACAAGGTATGCTACCGGTAAAAAAATTAATTTTCCATCATGCTCGGTTGAAGAACCTCGGCATAGAGGTTTTTCAACGCCGTTTCGAAAAATGGCGGCTGGGGCGTTCGCCTGAGGTTTTCGACCACTTTTTGAATCTCCGTGTTGATCTCCACGCAGAAGCCGTCTTCATGAATACTTTTCAGCAGCGGAATCAAGGCCTCGCCGGCGAGGATCCTGGCGTCGTAATAGATGTTGTCATCGCCCAGAATATCGACCACCTGAAAAATAAGTTCATCGGAAGGCGTTTGGATTTCTCCGACCCGCCTCAGGACTTCCTCGCGCAGTCGCCAATTCCCCTTGTATCTCAATATCCGGACCAGGCCGGGTTGACAATCCGCCAATTTGCCATTGTCCGCCAGATTGTCTAAAAGGTCTAACACCGGTCCCCAGTCAGTGAGGTTTCCAAAGGGATCTTCTTTCATTGTGCTCCTCCTTTTTTTGTAAAGGCTTTAAGATAAAGGTTTTCGCCGTATCATCGATCGTTGGCGTATACCAATGATGCTGCTTCGCCGCTGGCCTTGTGCCAAAGTCCCTATCTTGAAGCCTTTAGCCGTCTCTGTTAAAATTCGATTGATCGCCATCGGCAGCGCTCGTTCCTTCGATTTCGGCCGGCTATCCATCGAGATATTTCTCGTAGATATCCATCTGCGGCTGCGTGAGAGAGTGGACCCATGGCGTGTGCTCTGGGTCGACGGCAACCCTGGGCTCGAACAGGCGCCGTTCGAGGCGTTTGACCTTGCCCTCCGGTGTAATCACCAGAAAATCGAGACCGCCGCTATCGTCGAGCAGAACAAAACATTTGCCGGAAGCCTTATTTTTTACCAGTTCCATCACGGATCGTTCCGATGACGTACAGTACATTTTTAGCAGGCCGAAATGATAAGCCTGTGCTCATCGCCGGGATGTCTGAGAGTATAGCAAGGGGGATGCCAACAAGGCGGGCAATGCGATAACTATAAGATATTATTATAAATAAATCTTGAAAAATATAAGGATCGTGAACTCCCTGTTGGGAAATAACCGCCCATAGTTAGAAGGGGAATAAACGATAACTATCTGGAATAATATTTAAATATTGATACGGGCGATTATGCCCAGTATGGGCGGTTTTGACACTCAGGGCGGGGCCATTTTCCGGAAAAGGGCCCGGCGGGAAATTCCCAGCAGGGCGGCGGCACGGGTACGGTTGCCGTCCGCCTGGCGCAGGGCCTTGATGATAAGGGACTTTTCCAGTTGCCGGCCGGCTTCGCGCAGTTCCAACTCGGTTGCGGCCGGTGAACTATGGACCGGTGAATCCGGAGAAAGGAATTCGAGGTGGCCTAGGGTCACGTAGCGCTGCAGGACGTTGCGCAGCTCGCGCACGTTACCGGGCCAATCGTAATCCACCAGAATATCCATGATGCGGCCGGGGATCCTGGCGGTGCCGGACGGGGTTTTCATTTGGCGCAGGAAGTGTTCGATCAGCAGCGGGATGTCCTGCTTGCGGCCGCGCAGCGGGGGCAATTGAATCCGTATCACCTGCAGGCGATAATAAAAATCATTGCGCATCTGCCCGCTGTTGACCTTATCGCTCAGCGCCGTGTTGGAGGCCGAGATAATCCGGAAATCCGAGGCGACGGTTTCCGTGCCGCCCACCGGGTGGTAGCCGCCGCCCTCGATCGCCCTCAACAACTTGGCCTGCATGTTCAGGGTCAGGTCGCTGACTTCATCGAGGAACAAGGTCCCGCCATCGGCCATGTCCAAGTAACCCGGCGCGTCCGCATGGGCACTGGAGAATGCACCCTTGCGATGGCCGAAGAATTCCCGTTCGAACAGCGATTCCTGAATGGCCCCGCAGTTGACCGCCACAAAACGTTTGTTCTTTCTGGCGCTGTGTTCGTGGATGGCGTGGGCCGCGAGTTCCTTACCCGAGCCGGATTCGCCGAATATGGCGATACTGGCCTCCATAGCGGCCGCTTTCAGAATGAGTTCGTAAACTTCCTGCATGGCTGGTGAGCGGCCCAGAATGCCCCCCAGCCGATAGCGCTCCTTCAAGGAAGATCGCAGCACGCGGTTTTCGTCGTTCAGCAAGTCGGCCATGCGTTCCGCGGCCATCTGCTGTTCTTTTAATTCGGTTATGTCCTTGAAGGTCGACAGCAGTGCCGGGCGGCCTTTGAAAGAAATCGGCGTGTGGCAGACCTGTATCCAGAAATCACCTTCGGAGCGGGTCAGGCGGTGAACCTCCTCGACCCCGGCCTCGATGCGGCCATTCGCACTCGACCCATACAGCCGCGCAATCTCATCGGCGTCGCCGGCCGGCGGGTTGTGCACCAGGCCGGCGACCATCTCTTC
>JBAPSB010000319.1:0-1575 GCA_049281435.1 Desulfobacterales bacterium | reverse complement strand
GCGTTACTGCTGCGGGCGAACTTCTTAGTTTTGTCTGGTCAATTTCGATATTTCGACGCGGACTTGTTCCGCTCTCCGAACATGAAAGATCCCAGAAATGATACGGGACTATTCCGAATTCTTGCTGCCTTCGGGTTCGAGCAAGATCCCAAAACGCGAGCCTTCTCCTTTGGAAGGACTTGGCTGGAAACCCTTCTTCAGCCAACAAACCGATGTTGACGCGGCCGTTGATGCACCACCGGTTCGCGTGGTTGAAGTCCACAGAACCGGCCTACGGGTGCTGGGTGAAAATCTTGATACCCTCATCCCGCCGGGGCCGGATGCGACGGTCGGCGACTGGCTGCTCTATGATCCGCAAAAGCCAACCAACAGTAAGGTCTTGGAACGCAGGAGCGTTTTCGAGCGTCGTGCGCCTGGCTCAGACCGCAAACGGCAACTGATTGCTGCCAACGTGGATACGGTCTTTATCGTGTCGTCCTGCAACAAGGACTTCAACATCGCCCGGCTCGAGCGCTATGTGGCGTTGGCGTTCGAGGCGAAGGTAACGCCTGTGATCTTGCTGACCAAGGCCGACCTTTGCGAAGATCCTGAAGCCTACGTAAAAACAGCAAGCGCCATTTCAAACCGCGTTCTGGTCGAAGTGCTCAATGCATTGAGTGAAGAACCAATTGCAAAATTGGCTCCATGGTGCGAGGCGGGCCAAACGATTGCCTTTCTGGGGTCGTCTGGTGTCGGAAAATCGACACTGGTCAATGCTCTCTTTCGGGATGGTGTGACCGATACGGCTGCCATTCGCGAAGATGACAGCAAGGGTCGCCACACAACGACGCGGCGGCAATTGCACTTCACAGCCGAGGGCTGTGCGGTGCTGGACACGCCTGGCATGAGAGAGCTTCAACTCACCGATGCCGAGGCCGGAATTGCAGATGTGTTTGCTGACATCGTTGCTTTGGCGGGCCAATGTCGTTTCAGCGATTGCAGACATGACAGCGAACCTGGTTGCGCCATCCAAGGTGCATTGGCGTGCGGCGAGATTGATCCTGACCGACTTGCGCGATGGATTAAATTGGCAGCGGAGGAACGCTTTAACGCGTCGTCTTTGGCCGAACGCAAAACCGCCGATAAATCACTTCGCAAAATGATCAACGCGATCCAGCGAAACAATAGGAAGTAAGATGATGATGCGTGAATACAAAACCGACGATACCGGTGCGTTGATCACAATCTGGGATAAAGCAGAACCACTCGCGCACCCCTTCTTGTCGGATGAAGTCAGAGACCAGGTGCGCAGAGACACGGTTAACATCTATCTGCCAAACGCCGAAACATATGTTTTGGAGAACCATGGCACGCCGGTCGGTTTTATTGCAATGATCGGCACAGAAATTGGAGGCTTGTTCCTCGACCCCTCTGAACAAGGCAAAGGCCTGGGGCGTCAAATGGTAGACCATATTGTCGCCATCAAAGGTCCGCTGACCGTCGAGGTTTTCAAAGACAACAAAATCGGTCTGCCGTTCTATGAGCGATACGGCTTCGTGGTTACCGGCGAAGGCGTGTTCGACGCCAGCGGCGACC
>JBAPSB010000318.1:0-4554 GCA_049281435.1 Desulfobacterales bacterium | reverse complement strand
GCCGTCATCCATCGCCGCTTAGTCGTGTTCATGCTATTCATCGGAACGGTTCTCCGAAACCGGCAAGGCAGATCAATGGTATATCGCGCCGGGCTTGCCGCCGCACCCGCCACTTGCCGGCGGCAGCGGTGGCTCGCACCGTCTTGCTAAATGAACCACCGAACTCAAAGGACCGTCCGACCGCTGGTATCGGACATAACCTCGGTTGATTGGCCGCTGCGGCTGTGCAGGTAGACGAAAAGTGAAATCATCACCAGCCCGACCAGGATCAACACCCACAGGGACCCCTGCAGAAACGCCGCCATGGCCAGAATGCCCCATATAAACGCCCCCAGCACGAAGAGGCGCCAGCCGAGCCGGATACCCGCCAGGAAAGTCCCCAGCCCCAGCACCAGCAGGACGATCAGGCCGGCGTTCTGTTTGGTCAGCTGCTGGATGTTAAAGAGCATGTGGACCAGATAAACCGCCACCAGCACCCCGAACCAGTGATAGAACTGATCGCGGATGGTTTTCCAGAACCCGAGGTTCTGGCGCCGAAGACGGGACCACTCCATGCCCGTGCAGGCAATGCCGAATACCGGCACCATCACCAGCCAGTAGCGGTAGCCTCGTTCTGGGAAAAAATAGGCGACTCCCACCCCGATCACCGCCAGCGCCATCAGGGCCAACAGGATGTACTCGTAGATGGTCAGTCGTGGCAACCGCAGTCTCAGCCGTCTGGAGTCGGTCGTCGGGTCGGGTTGATACGTCTCGGCCACTGCTCACCTCCCTTTCCTGGGGTTACAAGTGAATTGTCTACCGGCAGATTCTGTCTGCGGGTCCAAATTTTCAAGGTTTTCGGTTGAATTGAATAGTGTAATCCGGTCCTATAAGCAAGTTTTTTTAAAATACACGGCAGGGGAGCGGAACGTGGGGTCAGCGAAAGAATAAACCGGTACTTCCGGGCGACAAGACCCGCGTGCGGCAAGGCGCAGAATCACCGGAATGTCATTAGATTTAAAGTGTTTACACCGGTGGCCGGCAGGGAGTGCATCGTCGTCTAAAATAAGCGCTTATTACCGGGCGAGCCTTAGGGGGTAAACGGAGGGTTCCAGGGCCGAGAGGCGTTCGATTCAGCCCCGTATGAGGTTTTCGGCTTCTTTGAAATCGGCCGCCTGTTCCAGCGGCATGCGCGCGTGCAATGAGGCTGGAATCACGGCGAGCCGCGCACGGGGCGGACCTGCCTTGCCCCTCACACACACCGTCTTACTGGCACCGTAAGCCGATATCAGGTCGGTGGTGTGATTGAAAAAATCCCGGGCGCTCTGGCGCCCGAGGCCGTCCAGGGGAATGACCGCCAGGCAGGTGAAGCCGGGGATCAAAGCCTGGCAGGACGCTTCGAGTTTCCGGACAAAAACGGGAACTTGAGCCGGTATCCGGTTTTGAAAAAAAACGTAAAGTCTGTTCCTTAATCTGTTTATCCTGATTTCCTGCATATCGGCACCTTCCCGAAATCTCGTCCCGGAAAAATCCCCCCGCTGCAAGCCATGTGACCCTGGCTTCGGGAAACCCTCCCGGGTCATGAGTGACTGATACCGGTATGGGAAGCAGGAGTCATGCCAACCGTCTTCACCCCCCCTGTTTGGGGATAGATCGGACCGCACGGCCGTGTAGCGGCACCAAACCCCGCGGGGGCATGTCGACACACGCAGGTGCGTGTGTCAATATTTCAGCCACCATGTAAAAATTTGACGCACCGCCGTTTTGATATTCATTTTCACCGCAGAGACGCCGAGCACGCTGAGGACTTGTTTAATCAGTGACCGGTCCACCGGATCCAGACGACGGCGGCAATGCCCCATATGGCGTTGAACACCAACACGAAAAACGGTGTCAGAACGCCGAGGTCGAAACCCAGGTAACCGGAATGGGTTTTGAACGGAAAGATCCAGAACAGCTGCGCCAGTGTGGGGGCAAGACTCAACATGACCCCCCGGATGAGCACGCGGCTTTTCAGGACGGGCAGCAGAAAAATCAAACCCCAGATGCCGCCCCACACAATCCGGGGGTAAAGCCACGGCAGTGTCCAGGCCGGAGCGATCCTGACCTGGGCGTAGGCGGTGAGGCCGGTCCCCCCGGCCAGCCAGAGGGCGGCACTGTTGACCAGGCCGCCCAACGCACCGGCTGAGAAGCAGCAACTGATGTTGCGTATGAAATTTTTCATCGGTTCCACATCTTCTGTAATATATCTCTTGGTCAGATCTTGAACTGTCCGGTGTCGATCCATTCGTTTTTAAGCAAAGACCACCAGTCAACGGCCAGTCCTTTCAATATGTAGTCGTAGGGCAGCCAGCCGTAGCCGGCATCGCCCCATCCGGTGCCCCAGGAATTGCGGATCATGATGGCACCGGTCGTGTTGACCGGTTTCGGGTTGGCATTCTTTATTTTCATTTTGTCGTCGTAGCCGACGGCCACAACGGCATGCCCGCCGGCGACCTTTTCGCCGGGAGCCGGAAAGGGAATCTTGCCCTCCGAACCCGCCTGGTTGATCGAACTGTAGACCGTGAAACCGAACATCGACGGCAGGCCGGCGGCCAGGTGCGTCTTCACCCGCTCGATCAGGTCCTTGGGGGTGGTCTGCAAGGGATCGAGGCGATAATAGGTTATGGCCTGGAACTGCTGGGCAAACGCATAGCAAAACGCGCTGGGTTCCTTGTCGAAATCCGTGACCACGTAGGGCCAATACTCCTCGGGCGGCACGCCGAAGAGGGTCAGCGCCCCCATGGTCCCGCGCAGGTAGGCCCCCGTGTCGCCGACCATGTGCAACAGGTTCCGCGTGACCTTGTAGAGAAAAAGCCGCGAGGCGTCGAGATGCTTGCCGAAGGCCCGGCGCTGAAAGTACTCGACCACACCGACCCCGGCATTCGCCGTGCACGAACCGATCGCGCCCTGGTCTTCGATCGGCGAGCACCAGGGTCTCAGGTCCATGGACGCCGGAGCAGCGGCCTTGGCCTTATCGGCCACACCCACTTTTTTCAGCATTTTTTTGACCGAATCCTTCTGGCCCAGTTCGGTGAGCTTGTGGGGCACCTCGTTGTTTTCGACCGTGTGATCGCGGAAATCCGGATAATCCGGCAACCATCCCATCCCTTTGAGTTCGACCGTTTCAGACATGGTTTTGCCTCCTTCCCTGGAAAATGAGGTGTTGTCGATCCGCTGCTATTTGTCGTCAGCCGATGTGTCGACCACCCGGACCGTGAACCCGACGCGTTCCACGATAGATGTATCGCCTTCCCACTGTCGCCAGCGCTTGAATATCAAATTGGCCGAACCTTCATTTCGGGCCGCGAAAGTAAAGTCCCGCTGACCGCCGGCGCCCGGAACCGTTTCCCCCGGACGCGAAAAATCCGAATTTTGAAGAGCAACGCTATCCCCGGCATCTTTGTCGAGTGCCCAGGAATAGCCGGTGGTCGGATTCTCATCGAGTCGCACGACGATCCGATCACCCTTTCGCACCTCTATGGTGTTGCCGTCATCTACGCGCGTCACCGTCACCACGTTCCCGTCCCTTCCCTCTGGAGTGATGCCGGCAGGTGTAACCCCGCCACAACAGAAAATGACAATGGCCGAAAGGTTCAAAATACAGGAGAGGCCAGGTGATGCCAACCGATGCGCTTCAGGCCAGGTTTTGCGAAAAAGATACTCTCGCATGTCGAATTCTCACACACAGTCTTGTATTTTTCGTTAAGCCGCCAATCAGCTTCCGCTTTTATCTTTTCCCTGGCACCATGCACGCCTAAACCTTGGGGCCTGTCCCTTTTCAACCTCCGTCCTCCGCCGTCCGTCGTCTGCCCTCCGCCGTCCACCCTCCGCCCTCCGTCCTCCGCCGTCTGCCCTCTGCCTTCTGTCATCCGTCCTCCGCCGTCTGTCGTCCGCCCTTCACCCTCTATCCTCCGTCTGTGTGTTCGTATTGGCGACGACGAAAAGCTCCCGGTCGTTAAGGATATGCGCGAAAGCAACTTTCCAGGCATTTTTGGTGTGAATCAGCAGCCCTGGCATTCATTTCTTTGGGGCTGATGGCACAGGTTGTGATGGCAGGCTGTCGGTTCCCGGCTGCGGAAATTTCAAAATTGATTATCAGATATCGGATGCTGTGCGAATGACACGCCGTTTACAAAATGGATCATACACTTCAAGTACAATGTCAAGTTTTTTTGGTGTCCGACAATCGGCAAAAAGATGCTGGCGCAGCCGGACGACACGCTGCGTCCTGACTTGCCTATCGGCCCTAACATTAAAGAGTGATTACAGCCGCCTGTCCCCCGTCCGTCTTCTGCCGTCCGTCGTCCGTCGTCTGCCCTCCGTCGTCTGTCATCCGTCCTCCACCCTCCGCTTTTCCCTCCCGCTTTTTTCTTTGCCCATACACCTTGCACTCTAAACCTTGGGCCTGTCCCTTTCCAGCCTCTGCCCTCCGCCGTCTGTCCTCCACCGTCAGCCCCAAGCCTTTTCCCTCCCGCTTTGATCTTTTTCCTTGCACCTTGCACCCTGAACCTTGGACCTGTCCCTTTTAACCCC
>JBAPSB010000317.1:0-29799 GCA_049281435.1 Desulfobacterales bacterium | reverse complement strand
CGGAATCGGTTTTCACCAGCTTCAGAACATAGTGCAGCATCACGTTATCCGGCTTCATATTAATCGGTTTTCTTTTTGACGAACGGCGCCATCCGTGATAGGCGCTGGCACAAGTTCATCGTCTTAGGGTTCGCGAATAAATAAGTTGGCGCTTTTGGGTGTTGAGGCGCCCGCCCGGCAAGGCGCAAAATCGCACGAATATCTTGATATTCCGATAGTTTGTACCGGCAGCCGGACGGGATGCATCGACGTCCAAAAATGGCAAGTTATTTTTGAGCGCGCCCATAGTATCGGCAAGTGCCCATCCGCGATCTTTTTCAGGCACTTCCGAGTGTCCAATTCATAGAGGAGTCAGTGTTGAAAGCATCCAATCTCAAGAAGGGTCACATTGTCTCGATCAACGGCCAGTTCTACCAGGCCAAACAGATCGATGTTCAAACCCCCTCCGCCCGCGGGGCGAACACGCTCTACAAGGTCCGTTTTGCCGCCATTCCCTCCGGCCAGAAGCTGGAACAATCGTTCAAGGGCAACGATACCCTGGAGGAGGTGGACCTGGAACGACGTTTAGTCAACTTCCTCTACCGCGACCGTGACGTGTTCACCTTCATGGATGCGGACAACTATGAGCAGTACAGCCTGAGTGACGAATTTCTGGGGGAACAGGCGCAGTGGCTGAGCGAAGGGCTCGAGGGCATCACGGCGCTGCTGCAGGGCGGCAGTATCTTCGCCATCGAACTGCCGGCATCCGCAGACCTGGCTATCGCGGAAACCGCACCGGTCATCCGGGGCGCCACGGCCACCAATCGCAACAAACCGGCGGTTCTTTCCAATGGCGTGACGGTGCTGGTCCCCGAATACCTTGCTCCCGGAGAGATCGTGCGGGTGAATATCGCGACGGTCCGCTTCATGTCGCGCGTAAAAGAGTAACCTCGCCATGGGCGCGGTTGGCCACACCTGAAAGGGCCACTTTTCTCTGAATCATTGCCCGACCGCGATTTTGGCCGTCAGGCCTCGAGCGCCGAGCCGACATTTCCGAAGAAAAAGCGCTCCTTAAATCTGGCATGCAACATCGCGGCGCGCGGCAGCCCGGTGCAGTGGGAAACGCCGATGCGCTCTATGTCGTAACGATCGATCACCTTCAGGGTTTCGGCGAACTGCGCATCGCTCGCAAAGCCCAGATGGGTGCCACCGATAATCGCAAAGATCCTGTCCCGTCCTGTTTTTTCCAGTGCATATTCGATGATGTTGATCAGGCCGGCGTGGGCGCAACCGAGAACCAGGATCAACCCCTCGGCCGAATCCACGATCAAGGACAGGTCGTCTTTCAAGGGATCGGGATGGATTTTTTCGCCCCGGGCCGTAATGGCCGTCATGTTGGCATCCCCCTTTTCAAAGGCACTGACGCGCGGAATCTCGCCAGTCAGGAATACGCCCGGCCCCACCTCGACCATCCCTTTTTCCAATCGAAACCGTGCGCCGAGTGATTCCAGATACGGCCGGCTGTGGGGGATTCCGATAAAGCGGGGGGTGCCGCCACCGGACCAGGTACGTTCCGTGAAGATATCCGGGTGAGCGTGCACATCCACCGGCCCCCGGATCTGGAGGACCGCCGGCAACCCGCCGGTGTGATCGTAGTGCCCGTGGCTGATCATGATCGCCGTGATGGCCCCCAGGTCCTTCTTGAGCGCCAGGGAATTCTGTACGATGCCAAACCCTTGCCCCGTATCGAACAGGTAGCAGCGGTCCTCGGTTTCCACGTAGCAGGCAAATCCGTGTTCACCGACGACGCCGAAGGGTGCGCCAACCGAATTTTCGCAGAGAATGGTCAGCCTGGTTCTCATTACGCCTCCTTTGCCATGTTGTGTAGGCAACACTACAGGAAAGACTACCAATGGTTGACTTTAGAACCGATCGACGCCACCCACCGGCCCGGAGGCCGCAAGCACTGCACGATTCCGATCATAACCGCAACGGGCGTAAGCCACAAAAAAATTTGGGTTACCTTCACGCCCATAATACGCATTCGGACCGAAAACGCGCTTGACCTGGCACAGTGGTATGATATGGCTTTCATATAAAAGATGGCTTGGTGAATCAACCCCAAGATCAGCGCGGGGCATCTTCCCGGCCGGCGAGGTCGCCGTAAACCGGAGCCGGCCGGCCGGGGGTCGACACGACCCCTTGATCTCGGCCCTGATCTTGAAAACGAGGAGAGTGATGAAATGATTCGAAAAAGACAATTTCACCCTGCGCCGCCGGTCAAAAACCTCCTGTGGCAGGGGCTCGTCGTGTCGGCCCTGGTCCTGCTGTGCCTCGGTTCGGCAGCGGCCCAGGAGGCAACCCGCCTGAAAATGGGCATCATGACGGGCGGCCCCAAGGGAACCTACTACCAGTTCGGCCTGGACCTTCAAAAACTTCTGGCCCGCACCAATATAGACCTGCGGGTCGATAATTCCAAAGGGTCGGTCGAAAATATCTATGCGGTTTACCAGAAGCCGGGCACCCAGTTGGGAATCGTCCAGTCGGACGTGCTGGCGTTTGTGTCACAGGTTCAAACCAACCCGCTGTTAAAGCAAATCGCTTCCAAAACCAGAATGGTCTTCCCGCTCTACAATGAAGAGATTCACCTGCTGGGCAAAAAGGAAATTGTCAATTTCGATTATCTGGCCGGCAAAAGAGTGGCCATCGGCACGGAGGGCAGCGGCAACTATCTGACCGCAAGGCTCCTGTTCAAGGTTTCCGGGATCGAGCCGGCGGAAACACTAACCATCGGGCTCGACGAGGCCCTGGCGCAGTTGAAGCAGGGCCGGATCGATGCCATGTTTTACGTGGCCGGCTACCCGGTCAAACTTTTCAGTGAAAACGTCGCGGCAGAGGACAATCTGGCCCTGCTCCCGATCACCAACAAGAACATTCTCGAGTTCTACCCCCAGTCCGAGATCCCGGCCGGCACCTATGCGTGGCAGGATAACGCGGTGACGACCGCCGCGGTCAAAGCGGTTCTTATTTCCTACGACTTCCGGCGCTTTCACTGCGAAAATGTCGGACGCGTGGCCAAATACATCTATGACAATCTCGACTGGTTGATCCAGAACGGGCACCCGAAGTGGAAAACCGTCGACCTGAATTACCCCCTCAAGGGCTGGGAGCAATACGATTGCGTGAAAAAAGCCCTGGCGGGTACCCGTCAGCCGGCCGCGCACAGCGAACCGGGTGAACTCAACCCGGTGCTGGATGCCATCAAGGAGATGCTGTCGGAATGATCCTCCGACACCGCAACTAAAAAGGGTCTCCGGCCAACCATATCAGTGCCCAACCGCGATCTTTTTCAGGCACTTCTCAGTGTCCCATTCATACCTGTGGAGTTGTTCGCTGGGCAAGGCCGCACAAGGGCTTACGGCGAAGCGTACTTTATGTCCGCCGCAGCCGGAAACCCGCTGCGACCGGCCGCCCAGCGGAAAAAAGACCATTTATGGATGGACACAAATTAAATCCGCTTGACATCTTTTGAGGGGCATGTCATCAAGACAGCGTTTTCTTTTATTTCAGGACTAAACCAATGACAGGACTCAGCACAGGCAGATATTTTTATTACGGGTATTACCACGGCGCCCGTGGTCTGCCTGGGGTTCGCTGAAACCATCACCTCCCCGAAAGCCGCAGGCAGCATCGTGCCTGCGGCTTTTTTTTATTGGAAACGACCCTTACCGCATAAAGAGGCGCAACCCTTTTTTACTTCGGTTGGCCGGCACATTGCAAAGGAGCAGAAAGTCATGAAAACCTACGATGTCAATGTCAAAGAATTCATCCCGCTCATCTCCCCGCACGCGCTGAAAGACGACATGCCGATCACGCCGGCGGCGGCCCGCACCGTCATTTCAGGGCGCGGGGTCATTGCCGACATCATCGGCAAAAAAGACCCGCGCCTGCTGGTCATCGCCGGGCCCTGCTCGATTCACGACGAAGCCGCGGCGCTGGAGTATGCCGACCGGCTCAACCGCCTGAAGGAGAAAGTGGCCGGCACCATCTTCCCGGTGATGCGGGTCTATTTCGAGAAGCCGCGCACGAACGTGGGCTGGAAGGGCCTCATCAACGATCCGGCCCTGGATGGCACCTGCGACATGATGCAGGGCTTGTTGACGGCCCGCGCCCTGCTCCTGAAAATAACCGAAATGGGCCTTGCCACCGCGACCGAAATGCTCGATCCGATCACCCCCCAGTATATCGACGGGCTGGTGTGCTGGGCCGCCATCGGCGCCCGGACCACCGAATCGCAGACCCACCGGGAAATGGTCAGCGGGCTGTCCATGCCCGTGGGCTTTAAAAACTGCACCGACGGCGGGCTCGACACGGCCTTGAACGCCATGATCGCCGCCGGTTCGCCGCAAAGTTTTCTGGGCATCGATCCGGAAGGCAAGGCCAGCATCGTCAAGACCACCGGCAACCCCTATACCCATATCGTGCTGCGCGGCGGCCGCCGCCCGAATTACGACACCGTCAGCATCCGCGAGGCCGTGCGCTTGCTGCGCGACAAGAATCTGCCCGAGTCGGTCATCGTCGATTGCTCGCATGCCAACTCGCGCAAACGCTACAAGGAACAGACGGTGGTCTGGCGGGATGTCGTCAACCAGCGCGCCGGCGGCAACGACGCCATCATCGGACTGATGCTGGAGAGCAACCTGCGCGAGGGCCGCCAGGATTACGATGGATGCCTGGACACGCTCGAATACGGCGTATCGATCACCGACGCCTGCATCGACTGGCAGACCACCGAGGAGTTGATCCTATCGGCCCACAAGCAATTGAGCCGGCCGGCCGATCGACACTCGGTTGCTGCGGCGGCCGTCGCTGGTGCGGGGATGCCGGCCTGATCGATACGGCGCTGATCCGGCTGCTCGAACCGATGGGCATCAAAAAGCTGGCCCGCTCGGGAATCTTGGCGCTTTACCGGGAGCCGGGCTGACAGAGGCTTTACCAGTTATTTATAGAGATTCCCCGCGTCAACTCAAGCGGTTGGTGGGCCGAGGTATTCAGTCCGAAGCTCCGAATCGATGGCGGCAGTTATTTGTCGCTTGTCCGAGGTAACAAACAAATCGGCTTTCCACTCTAAAGCACAAGCGACATGTAATGCGTCCATGGCGCGCAATATATGGTTCTCCATGAGTTTTATGGATTGAGAAATGACGGCCGGGGTGAGTTGAAGGAGGGTTGCATCGTGGACATCATCCATCAATGACTTCTTGGCTTTCCGGTAATCTTTATCTGTTAGAACGCCTTCTCGCAATCGGCGGTTCAGGCCAGAGATGAGTTCCGGGACCAAGATGACGCAAAGAGCCAACTCTGAGGCATCCTGAAGAAAATCATCGAGTTTTTCGCTACCCATTTCCTGGATGTATCTCTTTGCAAATGATGAAGTATCAACTGCCAGTCTCATGCGCCACACTCACGTTCTTCTGCAATAGCAGAAGACAAGCCACTTCCTTTAATTGTCAACCGGATTCCCGGCCTTTTCCACGAGGGTGTCCGTGTATCGTCATTGGAAAAAGGGATTATCTCCGCCACGGGTTTCCCACGACGTAAAAGAATAAGCGTTTGCCCCTGTTCAACTTCGGTGATGAACCCTGAAGCCTTTTTGCGAAAATCGGTAAAGGTTATCGCTTTCATCGCTCCACCTCCTTATGTGTACATCTGAATGTACACTAACAGGCGGATGCTGTCAATATCTTCGATATGCGGCCAAGGCGCCTTGCGAAGGGCCGTGCGACAAAATTGTTTCAATTTTCCTGCGGCACCGCTGTCGCCCTTCGCCGTATCGCCCACGACGGCCGGCGCCTGGCCCACATGGCCGACAATCGGCATTTTTCCGACCCATCCCAGTTCCGTTTGAGCTGTCAATCCGCCCCTTTCGCGCTGCAGCAGGGTTTTGGCGCGTTCGGGTTGCGGCGCCTCGGATATCAAATTGACTTTCCCTCGGCAATGTGCCATCAATCCCAAGATCATTTTTCCCGGATTTTCCCGAACGCAGCTGTCGTGTCGACAACGATACCCTAACCTTCACCGCTGGTTTCGACGAAAGGGGAACGCCTCATGAAAGCCGACCGCATGAAACGCCTGACCGTTTTACTGATGACCGCCGTGCTGGCCTTGTCCGCAGGCATCGCGCAAGCCGAAAAACCGATCGTCATCGGCTGCCCCCTGGCCACCTCCTTTCTCTACGGCTGGGATGCCGAACGCGGCGTCACGCTGGCCGTTGAAGAAATCAATGCCGCCGGCGGCGTCGACGTGGCCGGCAAAAAGCGTCCATTTGACATGGCGGTGATCGACACCCGCGACCTCGAGCCCGGCGTGCCGGTCAGTGAGGCCCTTTTAGCCCTGGAAAAACTGATCCTGGACAAAAAGGCCGATTTTATCATCGGCGGCCCGGTCCGTTCCGAGGCGGCGCTGGCGGCCATGCCGCTGCTGTCGAAACACAAGAAGGTGTCCATTCTCACCACCGGGGTGCTGACGCCGAAATACCACGCCCTGGTGGCCGAGCAGTATGACAAGTACAAATACTGCTTTCGCATCCATGGCGAAGCCAAGAACCTGGTGGGTGAAATTTTCGCCAACTTCACCGATTTGAAGCAGAAGCACGGGTTCAACAACCTGTTTATCATGGCGCAGGATGTCAGCCACGCACGCGCCGCAGCCGGCATCGTCAAGGACATCGCCGAGAAAAAGGGCTGGAATGTGACCGGCCTCGAAATTTATCCCACTGGCGCCACCGATTTTTCGATGGGCCTGCTCAAGGCCAAGGATTCGCAGACGGAAATCATCAATATCTGGATGGACATGCCCGAAAGCGCCATCCTCCTGAAGCAATGGTACGACATGCAGATTCCGGCCCTGCCCTTCGGCTCCACGCTGGCCGCCGCGGAACAACCCGGGTTCTGGAAGGCCACCGACGGCAAGGGTGAGTACACGCTCTGCAACGTCGTCAACGCCGGCAATGCGCCCTCGAAGGCCACCCCCTGGACAATGAAGTTCTACGACGCCTACACCAAGCGCTGGGGCATCGAACCGGAAGGCTTGGGAACTTCCAGCAGCTACATGGCCGTCTATGTTCTGAAAGACGCCATCGAGCGGGCCGGCAGCCTCGATGCCGACAAGGTCGTGGCCGCCCTCGAACAGACCGACATGATGGGCGTGTACGGCAGACTGCGCTTCGATCCCAAGAGCCATCAGGTGATCCCCGCCACCGACCCCCAAGAGGGCGCCGTCGGCAGCATCCTGCAGTGGCAGGACGGCAAACGCGTGGTAGTGTATCCCAAGAGCATCGCCACCGGAGAGATCCTGCTGCCGCCCTGGATGAAAAAATAGTCCAGAAATGGCCATTTTTCGCAATTCCCGACTGCTTCGGGACAACTGGCGTCAATCAAGCAGTCAACCGGCCTAACGGGCTCAACCGGCTCAACCGACTAACCGGCAAACCGGCAAACGGACCAACCGCCCAATGGACATCCTCATCTACGGCACGATCAACAGCGTGACGCTGGCCCTGTATGCCTTAGGTTTCGCGCTCGTCTACGGCACCAGCCGGCTGCCAAATTTCGCCCACGGGGCCCTGTATGTGCTCAGTGGCTTCATCGTCTGGAGCGCACTCAACACCCTGGCGCTCAACTATTTCCTCAGCATTGTATTGTCGCTGGTCGTCACGGCGATCATCGGCGCCGTCATTTACCGCGTTTTCCTGATCCGCGTCCGGGGCATGGAAATTTCCGAGATCATCGCCTCCTACGCCATCGCACTGGCCATCCTGGAGGGCTTGCGGTGGGGCGGATTCAAGGGCTTGACCTACACCCTGCCCCCCTTCATCGAGGGCAGCACAACCATCGCCGGCATTTCCGTGGACTATCAGCGGCTGCTGGCGGTGGGCATCGGTGCGGCCCTGGTGGCCGCCTTGTGGCTGTTCACCCATTACACCCGCATCGGCCTGGCCCTGCAGGGCATGGCCCAGGACGAACGCGCGGCGCTCATGCTCGGGATCGACTCGGATTTAATGGCCGTGGTGGCCATGGGGCTCGGCTCAGCGCTGGCGGCCCTGGCCGCGGTCGTGCTGCTGCCGCTCGGCAACATCGTGGTCGAATCCGGCTACAACGTCCTGATCCTGGCCATCGCGGTCTGCATCGTCGGTGGCATCGGGAGCTGGGCCGGCGCGGTGCTGGCGGCCTTCATCATCGGTTTTGCCCAAATCCTGACGGTGGTCTACCTCGGCTCCCATTTCCAGATGGTCGTGGCGCTGTTGGCCATCATCCTCACGCTGATCCTCAAGCCATCCGGCCTTTTCGGTCAGCAGAAAGAACTGGAGGAACGCGTCTGAACACTGCCGAACCGCAACGTCGCAAAGAAAGGATCGACCGCGGCATCAAGGTGCGCAGCGACGGGCTCTATGCCCTGATGTCCTGGCGCGAGCTGGTCTATCTGACCGTTCCGCGCCTGGTGCTGATCCTCGGCCTGTTGTCCCTGCCGTTGGTCATGCCCGGCATGTATTGGCAGCGGGTCATTTCCATCGTCTGCATTTACGCCCTGCTGGCCTTGAGCTTCGATTTTCTCGCCCATTACGTGGGCCTGGTGTCTCTGGGGGGCGCGTTTTTCGTGGGTGTCGGCGGCTATATGACCGCCATCCTGAACACCAAGCTGGGCCTCTCCCCGCTTGTCACCATACCCGCCGCCGCGCTGATCGGCGGCGTGCTCTGCACCCTGATGCTGCTGCCGTGTCTGCCCCTGCGCG
Organism: Desulfobacterales bacterium; assembly: GCA_049281435.1. Classification (GTDB taxonomy): domain Bacteria; phylum Desulfobacterota; class Desulfobacteria; order Desulfobacterales; family SG8-13; genus JARFQH01. The sequence continues at coordinate 21,029 of JBAPSB010000317.1, read as the reverse complement.
GCGTCTACTTTGCCATCGTCACCCTGATGTACCCCCTTTTTCTGGCGCGGGTGATCGAAGCCCTGGATATCCTCGGCGGCACCGACGGGATCCTGGGCATCGACAGCTTTCCCAGCGCCTGGTTGGAGCAGTATTTTGTCATCGCCATGGCGCTGCTGCTTCTCTTCGCCATCCGCCGGCTGGTCAACACCGACCTGGGTCTGGTGTTACGGGCCGTAAAGGACAACGATCAGGCCGTCCGGGCCTCCGCGATGAACGTGACCCACTACCGCGCCCTGGCCGTGTTCATCGCCGCGGCCATCGGCTGCCTGGCCGGGGCCTGTCTGGTGCACATCTACATGTGGGCCGGGATTTCCACCTTTGCACTCGATTTCTCGGTGCTGCCGATCGCGGCAACGGTCATCGGCGGCAGCGGGACCCTGGTCGGCCCACTGCTCGGCTGCCTGATCCTGGTGCCGGTCTCCGAGCTTCTGCGGGACTTCGGCACGCTTCGAATCGTGTTCTATTCCCTGATCCTTCTGGCCTTTATCGTCTTTCGCAGCGAAGGGCTGATGGTCTACGGCCAACGCAAGTACCACCAGATCGAAAGGTGGACGAAAATATGACGGCCGCGCCGATCCTCGAAGTCCGCGAAGTGACCAAGACCTTCGGCGGCATCATTGCGCTCAACCGGATCAGTTTCGAGGTCGGCGAGGGGGAAATCCTGGGCATCATCGGCCCCAACGGGTCCGGCAAAACCACCGTGGTCAACTGCATCACCGGTTTCGTCAAGGCCTCCTCCGGCCGCATCCTTTTTCGCGGTCGCGACATCACCGGCAAACCGCCGCACCGCATCGCCGACCTGGGCGTGACGCGGACGTTTCAGATCATGCGCCCTTACTACAGCCTGCCGGCCTATAAAAACATGGTGATTCCGCTCTTTTCCCCCCGCGCCCGACGCACCGGCGGTTGGCGCGGGGGCGGCCGGCTGGGCGACCGGAACACGGTCGGCATCGATATCCTGGAAGAAATCGGCTTCGAACGCGACTCCTACGTCCCCTATAAATTGACCGCCACCCTGCCGACCGGCTACCTCAAGCGTCTGGAACTGGCGCGCTGCCTGGCACTCAAACCGGAACTGATCATCTGTGACGAGGTTTTTTCCGGCCTGAGCATGAGTGAAATTGCCAGCATGGTGCCGCTGATTGAGCGCCTGCAGATGGACGGCATCACCTTGATCATGATCGAACACCGGCTGCGGGAGCTGTTCAAGGTGACCAACCGGGTGATGGTGCTCAATTTCGGCGAAAAGCTGATCGAGGGGACCCCGGCGGAGGTCATGGGCGACAAGCGCGTTCGGGAGGCCTACTTCGGCTCGGAGAGCGTCGAGGAGGTAATGAAACATGCTTGAAGCCTCCGGCCTGATGGTCTTTTACGAAAACATGCTGGCCCTGAACAACGTGAGCATCCGGTGCGGCGAAAACCGGATCGTCGGGGTTTTCGGTGCCAACAGTGCCGGTAAATCGACGCTCATGTATGCCCTATCCGGCATCATGCTCGACATTCGCAAAAAGGCGGCCATGGCCGGTGGCGAGCGTATCACGGTCACCGGCAGCATCCGCTACAATGACCGCGAACTGATGGCGATGAAGCCCAGCCGCAGGGCCAAGCTGGGTATTATCCTGTGTCCGGAGCGACGCCGCATCTTCAACGAGAGCAGCGTTCTGGAAAACCTGAGAATCGGCGGATACCTGGCCACCACCGCCCAGGCAAAGGAAACCTTGGACTATGTCTTCACCGTTTTCCCGGCCCTCAAAAAACTGAAAAAACGGACCGGGGGGTTCCTGAGCGGCGGTGAACAGCAGATGCTGGCCATCGGGCGGGCATTGATGGCCCAGCCTAAAATACTGCTCCTCGATGAGCCGCTGCTGGGCCTTAGCCCCCTGATGCAAGCCATGCTCATGCGCGCCACGCGCGAGATCCGGGATCAGCGGCACATATCGATCATCGTTACCGAACAGTACGCCCGCCCGGTCCTACCGATCATCGACTATGCCTTCATTCTGGAAAACGGCTCGGCGGTTCTGGAAGGAACGCGGGAAGAGCTGATGGACAACCCGGATGTCCGCTCGGCCTATTTCGGCGTCTGACCGCAGCGCCGGCCTGACGCCGTGCTGCAAGTGTTCGCGTTAACCGTTCATGTTCCCTCAGAGACGCCTCGGTGAATGAAAATCTATTTCTGTACTGGAAAGAGATGACCGTCGAACATCGAACGTTCAACATCCAATGGATAAGAGACGGCAAGCCTTGAACACCCCTGTGGAAAATTTGACCGAAGAATTGACCTTTACCCGCTTCGACCGGATGAGCGCGCGCTATCCGGAAAGGCCGGCGGTTATCTATCTCGGCGAACGGTTCACTTACCGGCGCCTGCGGACCCTCAGCGAACGCTTCGCCGGTGCGCTGGCCGCCATGGGCGTCAGCAAGGGCGACCGGGTGATGATCTACATCGCCAATTCCGTCCAGTGGGTCATCGCCTTTCTCGGCATCCAGAAGATCGGCGCCGTCATCGTCCCGGTGTCGCCCATCTACACCTCCCACGAAATCGCCTACATGATCGAGGATGCCGGCGTCGAAACCGTCATCTGCATGGACACCAATTTCGGCTATGTCAAGGAAACGGTTGCCGGCACCGGCCTGAAACGGGTGATCGTGACAAACCTGACCGATCTTCTGCCGCTCTGGAAACGGGCGCTCGGCGTTCTCTTCGACAAGGTTCCCAGCGGCACTGTCGACCGTGACAACCGGGTGCACTCTTTTCGCGCCCTGCTGAAGCACCCGCCCCTGGAATCCGCCGTGCCCATCGATCCGGTAAAGGACTTGTCCTACATCCTTTACACCGGCGGTACCACCGGATTTCCCAAGGGCGTACCCGGCAACCACATCGGCATGACCTCATATGTCAACGATGTCACCCGGGACGTGGCCGGAAGCCATATCCGGGAAGGCCGCGACACCTATATCGCCGTCAACCCGCTGTTTCACATCATGGCGCTCGGACTTTTCATGGCCGTCGGTTTGAACAAGGGCAATGCCACGCTGCTGATGCCGGTCCCGCAAGTGGATGCCATCCTGGCGACGATCCAACGCTACCGGGTGCGCTGGCTGCTCGGCGTGCCGGCCCTCTATCGGATGATCCTCGAAAATGACCGGTTGGACCGCTACGACCTCGCCTCGCTGACCTATTGCTACTGCGGCGGGGATGTCCTGCCCGAGGAAGTCAAGGTGCGCTGGCACGAACGCTGCGGCGTTCCGATCTACCAGGTCTACGGGTCCACGGAAGTCGGACACGTCGCCTACAGCAGGATCGGCGAGGAGCCCAGCCCGAGAGCCATCGGGTTCCCCTTGAAAAGCCGGGAGTGTTTGATCGTCGACCCCGAAACCCTGGAACCGGTCCCTGACGGTCGCATTGGGGAACTGCTGGTCACCTCGCCTCATACGCTCAAACAATATTACAACAAGCCGCAGGAAACGCTGGCAACATTCGTCCGAATCGATGGCAAGACCTGGTGCCGAATGGGAGACTTCGTCCAGGCGAACCCCACGGGCGAGCTGATCTACGTCGAACGGTCGGCCGATATCATCAAGCACAAAGGCTTCCGGGTGTCGGCCTCGGAAGTCGAGGCCGCCCTGCAGGACCACCCGACGGTCATCGGCGCCTGCGTGGTCGGCATTCCGGATGCCAAGGTCGGCGAGCGGATCAAGGCCATCGTGGTGCTCAAGGAAGACGCCCGGGGTGTGGGCGGCGCCGAACTGACGAACTGGTGCAGCGAGCGGTTGGCAGCCTACAAGGTGCCCTCTTACATCGAATTCAGGGACATGCTGCCCAAATCCAAGGTTGGCAAACTGCTCCGGCGGGAAGTCCGCGACGACGAGCGCCGGCGGATCTCGAAAGATAAAAAGGTGTTTCCCCAAAAAGGAGCGTGACATGCCAGGCAGTATTCTAAACGACAAGCGCCTGCTGGCCGTGGACGACGAGCCCGATGTCCTCGACACGCTCGAGGACATTCTGGGAGATTACGACGGCCTGGTGCTCGACCGCGCCGCGGACTACGAGACCGGTTTTCACCTGCTGCGTTCCTGGACCTATGACGCCGTCATCCTCGATATCATGGGGGTGCGGGGATTCGACCTGCTCAACGCGGCGGTCCACCTCGGATTTCCCACGGTCATGCTCACCGCCCACGCGCTGTCACCCGAAAACCTGAAAAAATCGATCGAAATGGGCGCGCGGGCCTATATCCCTAAAGAAAAAATGTTCGAAATCGACGCGTTTCTCGAAGACGTCCTGACGCTGGCGCACCGATCGAGCCTCAGCAGCATGTTCAACCGACTCGGCGGCTTCTTCAGTAGTAAATTCGGCTCCAAATGGATGGAAGACGAGCAAACCTTCTGGAACCGGGTGGCCGGCGGGCTCTATGAACCCGAACCGGTCATTTTAAAGAAAAAGTAACCGGTGGTTTTCGCAGAGGGGAGTGAAAACTTGACAAATTTATTGTGTCCATTATTATGACCACATGCGGCATATAAAAGTGAGGAGGTAAATCATGCTGGCAATTCAGGAGTATGTCCCGGTCACGAAGGCAAAAAGCGCCTTTCTCGATATCATCAGGAAAATCGAAAGCTCGGACGATGCCATCGCCATTACCAAAAACGGGGTGCCGGAAGCGGTTCTTTTGAGCATGCGCCGCTTCGAAGGCCTCATGGAAACCCTGGAGATACTTTCCGATGATACGGCAATGACCTCCATCCGCAAAGCCATCATCGAAGCCCGTAACGGGAAATGGCTCGATTTCGATGAGGTTTTTGCCGAATGAAAAAGTGGGCCATGCGATTCACACCGGAAACAGTGCGTCTTGTTTCCAAGCTGCATCCCAACCACAAAAAACAGGTCAAACAAGCTCTCGATGGTCTTCGTCAAAACCCCAATGCGGGCAAGGACCTACAAGGGGAACTCATCGGATTCAAGTCACTGCGGTCGGGGCGCCACCGGATTATTTACGACATCGACGAAGAGGCCAAATTCGTTCAAGTGTATCACATCGGCGTCAGACGCGATGTCTATGCACAATTTCAGCGCTTGCTGCACGAACTTAGAAAATCTTCCTCCCGGGAGTGACGGCTTCGTAAAAAGTCCACTATCTGCGTTACGCTTCATCCTTGTCACTGCGTCACACGGGTTTCCCCTCACTCCTCCGAATTACCACTGATCTATGCCTTTAAAGTGTTTTCAGGCTCCGGCCGCACCGAAGGCCCGGCTCACCATGGTGCGCGCCTCCTCCTGGATCCGGCGCAGGTGCTCGGGCCCCTTGAAGCTCTCGGTGTAGATCTTGTAGATTTCCTCGGTGCCCGAGGGCCGCGCGGCAAACCACCCATTTTCGGTGACGACCTTCAAGCCGCCGATGGGGGCGTTGTTGCCGGGGGCGTGGGTCAATTTGGCCGTGATCGGCTCGCCGGCCAGGGTATCGGCGGTGATTCTATCCGGGGTGAGGTTTTTCAACACCTCCTTCTGGGCCGCCGTCGCCGGAGCGTCGAGTCGCTCGTACACCGGGCGGCCGAACATGCCGGCCAGGCTCTCGTAGTGCTGGTGCGGATCACGCCCGGAATCGGCGGTGATCTCCGCCGCCAGAAGGTCCATGATGATGCCGTCCTTGTCGGTGGTCCAGACCGTGCCGTCCTTGCGCAGAAAAGCCGCTCCGGCACTCTCCTCCCCGCCGAAACCACAGGAGCCGTCGCGCAGGCCGTCCACGAACCACTTGAAGCCCACGGGCACTTCGGACAGCTTGCGCCCGAGGTGCGCGGCGACCCGGTCGATCATGCTGCTGCTGACCAGGGTCTTGCCCACGGCGGCTTCTGCGCGCCAGCCGGTCCGTTTCTCAAACAGATAATGGATGGCCACCGCCAGGTAGTGGTTGGGGTTCATCAACCCCCCGCCGGGCGTGACAATGCCATGGCGGTCGCAGTCCGGGTCGTTGCCGAAAGCGATGTCGTAGCGATCCTTGAGCCCGATCAACCGGGCCATGGCAAACGGCGAGGAGCAGTCCATGCGGATCTTGCCGTCCTTGTCGACGGTCATGAAGCCGAAGGTGGGATCCACGACGGGGTTGACCACATCGATGGATAATCCATAGCGTGCGGCGATCGGCTCCCAGTAGGCCACCGCCGCACCGCCCATGGGATCGACCCCGATTCGCAGGCCGGCCGAGCGGATGACCGCCATCTCGATGATGTTTTCCAGGTCCGCGACATACGGTGTGACGTAATCGTACTGCCGCGTGGTGGCGGCCTTGAGGGCTTTTTCGTAGGCCACGCGCTTGACGTCGCGGTTTTCTTCTGCCAGCAGCACATTGGCCCGCTTCTGGATCCAGTTGGTGACGACCGTATCCGCCGGGCCGCCGTGGGGCGGATTGTATTTGAACCCGCCGTCTTCGGGCGGGTTGTGCGAGGGGGTGATCACGATCCCGTCGGCGCTGACGCCGCCGTGCCCCCGGTTCCAGGTCAAAATTGCATGCGAGACGACCGGGGTGGGCGTGTACCCGCGGTCTTTTTGAATATAGGTCTCGACCCCGTTCGCGGCCAGCACCTCCAGGGTCGAGGCGAAGCTCGCCTCCGACAGGGCGTGGGTGTCCATGCCGAGAAAAAGAGGTCCGGTAATACGGTCGGCCCGGCGTCGGTCGCAGATGGCCTGGGTCGTGGCCAGCACGTGGCCCTCGTTGAAACTGTTCTTCAATGACGACCCCCGGTGGCCCGACGTGCCGAAGGCCACCTGCTGCGCCGGGTCGCCGGCATCCGGACGATGGGTGTAATAGGCGCTGACCAGCCGCGGGACGTTCACCAACAGCGACCGCGGGGCCGGTTTCCCGGCGAGTTCGTGAGTTGTCAAGATAAGTCCCTCCTTCTCAACAGGTTCGGTTTGCTTTTCCGATAATCATATATCAAAAGATAATTATGGCAACCGGCCGCTACCACAGACCCCCTGGAAAGGCCCCGTTACGAAGGCTGCCCTGCCTGCCGGCAGCGCTAAAATCGATGCTATTGACTATTATATATTCGTTGCCACCTATAGAGAAAACACGCTATAGTTTCCATCCATGATCGTTTAAATCACTGCCGGATCGATTTTCGGGTTCATGAGGTTTAAAAGATGAATTCCCCTTCCGTACGCTTTGGAATTGATTTTGGGACCACACGCACGGTGGTTGCCGCGCGGGACGACGGCAACTATCCGGTTTGCAGCTTTTCCTGGAGGGGCGATTTCAAGGAATTCATCCCCTCCCTGATTGCGGTCGACGACGGCCGGCTGCGTTTCGGCTGGGAAGCGGCGGCGCTGCTCAACCGGCCGAATGTCACGATCCTGCGCTCCCTCAAACGCTACGTGGGACGCCTGCGCCCCGAAGACCCGGTGGATCTGGGCCAGGGCGAGTCGCTGCCGATGCTGGAGCTGCTCACCCTTTTCCTGAAGCATGTCCGGCGGATGGCCATCAAACAGGGCAATCTGAGCGTCGGCCGCAAGGCCCCGCTCGATGTGATGGTCGCCGTTCCGGCCAACGCCAACAGCAACCAGCGCTTCATCACCCTTGAGGCCTTTCGCCAGGCGGGATTCAACGTGCTGGGCGCCATGAACGAACCGTCGGCCGCCGCAGTCGAGTTTCTGCACCGCTACCTCAGAAAGCTGGGCCCAAAAAGCCCCAAACGCTATGTGGTGGTCTACGACCTGGGCGGCGGAACCTTTGATGCTTCGGTTATCGGCATTGCCGGAAAAGGCCACGATGTCATCGCCTATGAAGGCATTTCTCAGCTCGGCGGAGAAGATTTCGACCAGGTCATCCTCGACATGGTCCTGGAAGCCTCCGGGATCGCCGCGGGCGACCTGACGGCCGGTCAGACCGTTCGTCTGCTCGAAGAATGCCGCGAGCGCAAGGAAGGGTTGAAACCCAACACCCGCAAGATGGTCGTGGATGCCGGAGCCGTTTTGACCGATGCGGATCCGGTCGTGCTCGAGACACGGCAGGTATACGACCGCTGCGAACCGCTTATTCGGCGCAGCCTCTCCTCTGTTCAGTCCCTGTTAACCAAGCTGGCGCAAAGCGAGATCGGCCCTCTGGAGGGTCCCGGTCTAGCCGCCGTCTACACGGTCGGCGGTTCCGTTGCCTTTCCGCCGGTGGCACGCTGTCTGCGGGACCTCTTCGGGCCCAAGGTCAAGAATTCTCCTTTTCCGCATGCCGCGCCGGCGATCGGGCTCGCCATCATGGCCGATCCGAAAAACCACCTGAACGTGCGCGAATCGGTTTCCCGTTATTTCGGCATCTGGCGCGAACGGGAGCAGGACAAAATCTTCGATCCCGTATTTTCCAAAAAACGCCCGGTGGATCCGGAAACCGGCCGGCTGACCGTCGTCCGGCAATATCGGCCGCTTCACAACATCGGCCGCCTGCGCTACCTGGAGTGCAGCGCGCTGGGTGGGGCCGGAGAACCCGAGGGCGATATCACCGTCTGGCGGGATGTCTATTTTCCTTACGACCCCGGATTGGCCGACCAAAAGAACCTGAGCGGCATTCCGATCAGGCTCTGCCCCCAGTTGTCTTCCCAGGAGGTCGTCGAAACCTACGACTACGATCCCCAGGGGATCGTGCGGGTGGAGATCGAGAACCGCACCGCGGGCTACCGCCGGCAATTTCGCCTGATGCCCGGCAGCAGTCGAAACTTGAAACTCGAAACTTGACCGCTGAATATCGCGCAAGGATGGTGTGATGAATCGAAAGTATCTGCCGTATGTCACGGCCGTCGTCATTCTACTGCTGTCGGCAACTTCAGAGGCCGGCTGGGTGATGCTGGAAAGGGAGGGCGACCGGACCCTGATTTCGAAAGGGCGCTTGAAGAGTTCAACGAACGGCATTTCCTGGGTTCTGGACGGGCCCGGCAACACGTTGTATTTTTTTGACGAAAACGATAAAACCTATGCTGCGGGCACCGTGGAGGACTACTGCGGCGCCACGGCCGCCCTGGTCGAGCAGACCATGAAAAATCTGCCGGCCGAGCAGCGTCAGACGCTGGAACAGATGCTGAAAAAGGACAAAGAGGAGGCCCGCCATACGGTGAGTGTGACCGAGGCCGGCGACGGCGGGGTGATCGCGGGGCAGAAAACATTGCGCTACAAAATACAGGTGGATGGCGAGCTTTACGAAGAAATCTGGCTGGCCACCGACAGCGATCTGGTGAATGAGTTCAAACCGTTGAAGCCGCTGCTGCAAAAGTTCAGCACCTGCGCGACGACCATGGGAACCGAGTTTACACCCGAAAACTCACCCGAATACCGACAATTGATGGACCGCGGCGTCGAGGTCAAGAGCATCGCGTACACCGAAGGCGTACCGGAACCGCTGACCGATGTCGTCAAACTGGATAAAACAGACATCCCCGAGTCCGAGTTCGCGGTTCCCCGCGAGTACCGCCAGACCACCTTCGCAGAAATGTTGAAATCCCAGGTCGATTGAAGAATTTTTGTGGGATGCGGCTCAACCGGGGATTCTTTTAATGGTGCCGTTGGCGATCATAACCTGGAACTGCCCCAGAAGTTTCTGCTCCATGGCATCAATTTTCGAGTCGGCGTGGGCCGTTGCCAGAATTTCATCGTATTCGGAACTGGTGACCTCACAATCCGCAATGGCTTTGTTGATGACATCGGCGAGTTTTTGACCGGTTGCACCTGATTTCATGACCACTCTCCTCTTAGGTTCAAATAGGGTCGAAACGTCACATTTTTTTGATCCGCCTTCTTACCCCACGCGGCGGCTCAAGTCAATTGCAACCTCGCGAGCAGCGGTGGGCATCTCCGTTTTCTGAATAAAAACCAAAGGGGGCCGGCATGAAAAAAATCTTCAAAAACGTGTTGTGCACGACGGATCTGTCCGATTTTTCCAATATGTCCGTGTTTTACGGTGCCGCCCTGGCCCGGGTGTATGCCGCCACCATCCATTTGTGTCATGTGATAGACCTGCCGATCGTCTCTGTTCATGGCGAAGCTTTCACCTATCCGCCCGATTATGCCCAGGCCCTCCGGGAAGATGCCTTGCGGCAGATGGAAAATCTCATGCAACCGCTGGGGTTGAGTTGGGAGCCCCACGTGGAAATGGGCGCCATCGCCCACACCGTTTCCGCACTGGCGGGCACCATCCGGGCCGATTTGGTCATTTCCGCCAGCCATGGCCGTTCGGGCCTGAAGCGGCTGCTGCTCGGTTCGGTCGCCGAACAGCTGCTGCGGACCATCCGCTCCCCGTATCTCGTCCTGACGGCGCCTGAAAGCCCGGAAGAAGATGCCGCATTTCAGATGATTACCCGCCAAACCGTCGCAGACTACACGTTGAAAAAAATTCTGGTCGGTTCCGATTTTTCACCGGATTCGGCCAATGCGCTGGCCTACGGACTCAGCCTGGCGCAGGACTTCGAGTCGGAAATCCACCTGGTGCATGTGATGGAACCTTTTGCGTACGCCGATGCGCTCGTGCCCGATCTCATGACCGCTGACGTGCAGACCGATCTGAACGTTCTGTTGACCGGAAGGCTGGAGTCATTGGTGCCCGCCGAGGCCCGCAACTGGTGCGACGTCAAAACCGTCTGCCTGGCCGGCAAGCCTTACGAAGAGTTGGTGAAATACGCCGATGTGAATCGCGTCGAGATGATTATACTAGGCATTCGCGGCCGCGGTCTCGTTGAGACCTTCTTGCTGGGCTCGACCACCGACCGCGTGATCCGGCGGGCATCCTGCCCGGTCCTGGCGGTCGGGCCGCAGGCGGATAATTCCCGGTAGACCTGCGGCTGTCGGCCAAAGAGCGCAACGTGGGGCGCTAAAAGAAGCGACTTCCTTCAGTCGAAGATCAATTGGCATCCCGCGACCGACCGCTTCCCCGCAATGGTGTCAATCGGCCCTGACAGTCAGTTTCAGCCCGTCGAGACCGACCACCGTGACGCTTCGCCCTTTCTCCACCGGCCGGTCGCCTGCGTCGGCCTCGGCGCGCCATCGTTCTCCCTGCACCTGCACGTAGCCTTCAGGATCGAGCCGGGCGGTGACCGTGCCCCGGCGTCCGATCATGACGGAAGGATCGTTGGGGTCACCGCCGGCATAGGCGCGCCACGTTAAAGGAAACAGGACCACGTCCTTGATGACCGCCAGAGTGACAATTGCCAACCCCATCCATAAAGGAACACTGCGCCACCACCGGTTTACCAATAGTATCAAAAGGATCAAAAGCAATAGACCGGGCAACTGAATCAGCGCATAGCGCAGCACCACCTTAACCGTCGGTTGGTCCCGGCTGGCGTGGCCGCGACTCTTGGGCTGGTGTCGGCGACGGGTCATCGGCTCACCGCACCTGCCCGGGGGATATCGTGGTGCGGGGCACGGGCATTTCGGGTCCTGCGGCCCAGCGCAGCAGGATCCTCAACGTGCCGGTGGAGGCCAGGTTCCCCAAGCATAGCCCGACCGCACCAATCACGTTTCCGGGCACACCGGCAGACAGGCAGACGGCGGCGGCCGACACCACGATGCCCATGAACCCGGCCTGACCGGCAATGACGATCAGCGGCCGCCGGGCAAGTGCGGCCAGTCCTTCTCCCTGCGAGCGAATGGCCACGCAGAAGGGATAGAAAACCAGCGCCCCGGCCGTTATCCTTACCAGCGAAAGGTCTGCCGCGGCGAGGTTCTGGAGCCGGACATAGTAAAGTTCCGCCAGGCCGGGCAAAGTCAATACCAGCGGCAGCAACCCGAGGATTGCGCCGGCGGCCAGTGAAAACCGCAGCGTGCGGCGGTCGGTGCGCCGCGGCGGCGCGAAGGCCAGAACGACTTCCTGCAGGCGCGTCGCCCCGTAAGCCACCGGGGTGGCCAGACCGAGCGCCAGGTAATAGGCCGTCAGCATCCGCTCCGGCGCGGCGGCCCGCGCGATGAAGGCCCCCAGGACGATGGCCGCCAGCGACAGCAAATATCCGCCGAAGGAAAGCGGCAGGTTGAACAGAAAAAGCTCTCGCTTCCTGGGCGTCTTGGCTGCGCCTGTTTCGAGGCGCTTCAGGAAAGGCGTGGCCAGAAGTCGCGACACCAGGACTTCGAGGGCCACGGGCAACGTCAGGCAGGCAATCGCCCAGATGGGGCCAACCCATCCCGCCAGGCAAAAGACGGGCGCCAGCAGCGCCGTGAGCAGGATGCGCATCAGAGTCGCCAGGCTGGCCCGGCCGGTGGCCCGCGAGTTGATCATCACGACCTGGTAGGAAATCCTCAAAAAAAAGAGCAGTTGCAGCGGGATGCTGACCATGAGGGCAAGTGTCGCCGGCGTTTCGATGCTCGGCGGCAGGCCGATGATTTTGCCGAAAAGAAGGTGGGCGGTATACGGCAGGCACAGCAGGGCCTGGACCGCCGCGACAAATACGGCGATCTGCAGAACCACCGTTTGAAAGACCCGGTAACTTGCGCGGCTGCGCACGAAAACCATGCCCGTGGTGACAAGCCCGAAGCCCAAAGTCCCCAGCATGAACATGATCGTGTTGGCCTGGGCCAGCCCGGCCAGGTTGAGCGGGCCGCCCGGGCCGCGTGACGCCACAATGGCCACCAGGGGGTAGGTCAGTCCCTGCGAAGCCGACTGCAGCGCCAGCGGAACGAAAAAGCGGGTCATGGACCCCGTGGTCGGAGGTATTTGAGAATCCATCGCGGGAAATCGGTCGCCGTGTCGGGCCGAAGGGTTGCGCAAGATAGCCGATGAGGTCGGCAGACCGGAAACAGCTGTGGCGCCGGTCGGTCCGATCCGGAATTCGACGCCGCCCGGAAACCGCCAACGCCTGCGGGGCGGCGGTGCTACCGGCCGGGAACGATAATGCGCGAGGTCTCTTGTGCGGCGGGCGCAATGATCTGGGATTGCTCTTCGCGCCGCATCTTCTGCACCTCGGCGGCCAGCTTTTCCACCGCCGCCTGCATGGCTTCCGGAAATCGCTTGATCGCCTGCTGCAGCTGTTTGGCCGGAATCATCGCCTGCACCGGCAGTGGGCCGGCAGCCGTCATGAGGTTGGTCTCGCCCACGAAGATGGTCTTGCGGGTCTTGTCGATCGACCCGTCGCCGGTGACCGGGGTGAGTCGCTTGATGCTGGCCACTCTAAGGTCGGTAAAGGTTTCTTCCTGGTAGAGATTGTGCCGGTCGACCGTAAAGTCGATCGCCTGGGCTTTTTCTTCCGTCATTTTCGGTGCCGCTCCTTTTATGGGTCGTTGGTCAAACGCCGCCTTGTGCCGTCGAAACACGCCGGAGTGCATCGCGCAGGTGGCCAATGAGTAAAAAAACAGCGGCCGGCAGGATAACAAATCGATCCTGTTTAGACAATCGGCATTCTTCCACCGGCTGCGAACCGACGGTTATCCAATGGCGTCAAGGCCAACCGGAAAAAACCGCGGATGTTGCATCGAACCCCAAATATTGCTAATGTGGCGCCTTTGACAATTCAATACGGAGCACTCCTCCGCCCTCAGGAGTTACCGATCGACTATGGGACATGCTGCCAGAATCACCGGGATCGGATCCGCGTTTCCGGAAAAACGACTGACCAACGAAGACATCATCCGGATGCTCGCCCACCACGGCGTCGACACCAACGACCAGTGGATCCGGGACCGAACCGGCATTCGCGAACGCCGGATATCGAATGTCGAAAACGAGTCCGAAACCAACTCCTCGCTCGGTGCGCAGGCCGCCCGCAACGCGCTTGAAATGGCGGGACGCGGGGTCGAGGAGATCGACCAGATCGTCTACGCCACCTGCTCGCCGGACACCCTGCTTCCGTCCACGGCCTGCTGGCTCCAGAAAAAAATCGGGGCGTGCAACGCCTGGGCCGTGGATGTCAATGCGGCCTGCTCCGGTTTCATCTACGCGCTCGTGACGGCCCAACAGTTCATTGTCTCCGGGCAGTCCCAAACGGTTCTGGTGGTCGGTGGCGAGGTCCTGTCGCAAATCACCGACTGGTCGGACCGCTCTTCCTGCATCCTGTTTGGCGATGGGGCCGGCGCCGCCGTGGTCGAACGCGTTCCGGCCGGAAGCCGGCAGCGCATCCTGTCGAGCCACCTGACCTCCAACGGCAGCCTGAGCGAGCTTTTTTACGTACCGGCCGGCGGGTCCAACCTCGAGGTCACGCCCGAACGCTACGCCCAGAACCTTCACAAGATGCGCATGAACGGCCGCGAAATTTTCAAAGTGGCCGTGCGCACCCTGACCGAATGCGCCCTGCGCACACTCGAAAAAAAGCGCCTGCCGATCGTGCGTCTCGACTGGCTCGTGCCGCATCAGGCCAATCTGAGAATCATCGAAGCGGTAGCCAACCGGCTCTCTTTCCCGATGGAGCGGGTGCTGATCAATCTGGACCGCTACGGCAACACCTCGGCCGCGACCATCCCAACGGCGCTGGACGAAGCCGTGCGCGACGGCCGCATCCAGGAAGGCCAAACGATTCTGCTCGACGCTTTCGGCGCCGGGCTGACGGCCGGTGCGCTGTTGCTGCGCTGGTAACATAACGCTTTATCCCCGGGAAGCAATCGGTCATGCACCCGAAATCCAATAAAAAACGGGTATTTCCGACGGCGCGGGAAGACGCCCATGCCGCCACCCTGAAGGTCGACTCACCCCAGAGCCAGTCCGCATCGTATCGCCTGGCTTACCTCGACGATGAACTCATGCTGCGCGATGAGTTGCGTCCGGTGCGCCTGCAGCTCGAGCTTCTCAAGGCCGAGCTGGTGCAGCACGAAATGGGCATCGAATCCACGGTGGTGGTCTTCGGCAGCGGGCGCATTCCGGAGCCGGAAGCCGCCGTCGCCGAACTGGTTGCGGCAAAGGCGCGCATGAAAGGCGGCCAGAACGACCCGGAGTTGAAACAGCGGCTGCGCCGGGCGCAGCGTGATGTTAAAAGAAGCCGCTATTATGAAGTGGCACGCCGGTTGGCGGGACTGATTTCCATCAATTCATCCCGCGACCGCCTGGTCGTCGTCACCGGCGGCGGTCAGGGAATCATGGAGGCCGCCAATCGCGGCGCGCACGAATCCGGCTGCCAGAGCATCGGCCTGAACATCGTCCTGCCGTTCGAACAGGCGCCCAACCGGTTCATCACGCCCGAGTTGAGCTTCCAGTTTCACTACTTCGGCATCCGCAAGATGCATTTCCTTTTGCGGGCCAAGAGCCTGGTTGTCTTTCCCGGCGGATACGGCACTCTGGACGAGCTGTTCGAAACCCTTACCCTGATCCAGACCGGCAAGATCAAGCCGATTCCGGTGCTGTTGTTCGGCCGGAAATTCTGGGAAAGAATCATCGACTTCGAGGCCCTGGTGGAGGAAGGCAATATCGATACCGCCGACCTCGATATTTTCACCTATGTCGAAACCGCCGAAGAAGCCTGGGACATCATCTCACGATTCGAGGGCCCGGCATGATCCACCGCGCGCAATGTGTCTCCCGCCAAAACCGGAAGGGACAGGACTCGATTCATCCCCGGTCACGCCGACCGTCGCACAGCTGTGATGTGGTCACCGCGGGCCCGTTTATCCGCCGGCAAAAAATCAGTGTCGGCCCTGGATGGGAAACTAAATAAAATCAAATATTTAAGGTTTCGGCCACCGCCATCCCCGAATCAGAGGGATCCCGCCCCTTGTATTTTTCACCAGTAAACTTATTGTAGGTCAACTTTACGAGGGGCTGGTGACCGCTCCCCGGCGACATCCGGGCGTCCAAAATCCACCGGCTTCTTCACCCCTCAATTTTTAACCGCACCGATTGGAGGCAGACAATGGGAAAACGGGTTGTGATCGACAAAGACGAATGTGTGGGCTGTGAAAGTTGCGTGGAGCTGTGCAGTGAGGTTTTCGCTTTCAATGCAGACGAGGAAAAAGCCGAGGTGATCATGCCCGAGGGCGGACCGGAAGACTGCATCGAAGAGGCCATCGAATCCTGCCCCTCCGAGTGCATCAGCTGGGAAGAGGATTGACAGGCGAACCAACGGAAGCCGGCCGGCCTTCGGCCGTAGACGTTAGGGCGCAATGATTACCCGCCGCTTTCCCGCGGCGGTTTAGGGCTCGCGAAAAAATAAGTTCACAATATCAGGCAGTGCGGCGCCCGGCCGGCAAGGCGCAAAAACAAAGGAATATCTGGATAGTCCGAGTTTTCGCACCGGCGGCCCGACGGGATGGATCGAGGTCTGGCATGTGAAATTGTTTTTAAGCGAGCCCTTAATTGCGACCTTGGCGCCATTGTCTTAAATGGTGTTCAGCCGGTAGTGTTCAGGTATGGATGGACACTCGCTAAAATGGCCGGCCGCACCCGGACGGCCGATGGCACTGCTGCGGCTATGCTTCACAGATGCCGCATTGATCGAGGTGTCCCACCTCGTTTTCCAAAATTTCCTTGAGTTTGCACAAATCGTTTCTGACCTGATGGCGGGCCTTGCGCCGGAGAACGAACCCCCATTTTTTGAAGTTCTTCAGCTCGATGGTGCTGCGGGTGACAAACCGCGTGCCCCCATTGACCGCCTCGAAAAAAAATTGGCTCTCACCGGCCACCGGCCCGGCCGTGAAACGGTAAGTGCAGATCCGGTTGGGAACGTATTCTGATATGATGCCTTCGGAATCGAAAAACTGGCCCATGAAACGGTTCACCACCCGGTAGGTCGCCCCCTCTCCGAACGGTCCCGTGGAGGTCTGTTCGGTCAGGATGACATCGGTTTGCCAGCACACGTTATTGGCGAGGTTGGTTGCAAACGCGAAGACTTTCTCGACCGGCCGGTCTATGGTCACGCTGTCTTCTATGTCGATCATTTAATACTCCTTTCGCGGATCAAAAGGCCCTGCCGGATCGGGAGTGGTAAATCAGCCGGTCGCGCCGGCCGCCAGGACACTCCACCGAGCAGTACTCCCAACACCCGCAACTTTTCTGCTGCGTTCGCGGTCGCTTTTTACAGTCGATTCCCAGTCCGGTCTTCTCAGGCCTGTCTCTGACCCGGTCACCCTTGCGTGCCATTGGCCGGTTTGCGGGCGGACGGGGCTGAATCGGGCTTAGGGCTCGCTCACAAATAATTTACCATTTTCATTCACCGATGCATCCCCTCCGGCTGCCGGTACAAATTCTCGGAATATCCAGATATTCCTGCGATTTTACGCCTGGTCGGCTGGGCGCCGCCATGCCTGAAAATACCAGCTTATTTAATCGCGAATCCTTAGGGTCCCGCCATCGGGCCGCATAATTTCCAAAAATAATTCGAGTCTTGATAATTTCAATACCCGCCCGACCGCACTTCATGCTCGCTTAAAATTATCTTACCATTTTGGGCATTGAAGCGTCCAACGCTCAGCCCCTTATTTTCCGTAACCCCTTTAAGGCTTTCATGGTCTTCGTATTAAATTTCAACAGCTTCGGCCGGGTTGACAATGACGGTTTAACCCCCATTTTATGGCGCAAAAGCTCGCTATCTTTGGCTGCGTGGCCTATTGGAAGACTGACTTAAGAAGGAGAAAACATGGACGGCAAGAAAGAAACGCATCAGTTCAAGACCGAAGTGCAGCAGCTGCTCAACCTCATCATCCATTCTCTTTATTCCAACAAGGAAATCTTCTTGCGGGAATTGATTTCGAATGCATCGGATGCGATTGACCGGCTGCGGTTCAAGACCCAGTTGGAACCGGATATTCTCGGCCACGACACGGATTTTAAAATCAAGATCGTCATCGACGGCATTAAAGAGACGCTGACGGTCTCCGATAACGGCATCGGTATGAGCTATGAGGAAGTCATGGACAATATCGGCACCATCGCCAGGAGCGGAACGGCCGGTTTTATGGAGGCGATCGCGCACCTGAATGACAAAAACGTGATATCCCCCGAGTTGATCGGCCAGTTCGGCGTCGGATTCTACAGCGCGTTCATCGTGGCGAAACGGGTGACACTGATTTCACGGGCAGCCGGATCGGACACCGCCACCCGCTGGTCTTCCACCGGCGACGGCACCTTTACCATCGAGGAGGCCGCCCGGGAGGGCCGCGGCACGACGGTCATCCTGGACCTGAAGAAAAAGGAAAAAGACGAACCGGATTTCACCGACCAATGGACCATTCGCCAGATCGTCAAGCGCCACTCGGATTTCGTCAACTACCCGATCGTGATGGAGGTGGAGCGCGAGGAACCGATCCCGGAAAAAGAGCAGATCAAGGACGATGCGGGCAAACCGCTGGGCAAGACCACCCGCACCGTAAAGCGCGAAGAAACCCTCAACACCATGAAGGCCATCTGGGCCAGGGACAAGAAAGAAGTCAGCGCGGAGGAGTACGAGGAGTTCTACAAGCACATCAGCCATGACTGGAATGTCCCCTTGACCCACCTGCACCTTAAATTCGAAGGCACCACCGAGTACGATGCTCTGCTCTACATTCCGAGCCAGGCCCCCTTCGACCTGTTCAATCCGGACATGAAGCACGGTGTGCACCTCTACTGCAAGCGTATTTTCATTATGGAGAATTGCCGCGAGCTGGTCCCCGAATACTTCCGCTTCATACGTGGCCTGGTGGACGCTCCGGACCTGAACCTGAATGTCAGCCGCGAAATCCTGCAACAGGACCGCCTGGTGCGAAACATCCGCCGCAACCTGGTCAAAAAGATTTTCGAACATCTCGAGGAAATGGCGCCCGATGCCTATGCGACGTTCTGGAGTCAGTTCGGGCCGGTGCTTAAATCAGGCATTTACACCGATCCGGAGAATCGCAGCAAGATCGCCGACCTCGCCCGCTACCGCAGCACGCGGTCTGCGGACGGCCTGGTATCCCTGAAGGAGTATGTCGCGCGCATGCAAGACGGCCAGAAGGAGATTTACTACCTGACCGGAGACAACCTGACGGCCCTGATCGACAGCCCCCTGCTGGAAAGGCTGAAGGAAAAAGGATACGAGGTGCTGCTGATGAGCGACCCCGTGGACGAATGGGTGGTGCAGGCGCTTACCGAATACGACGGCAAGCCGCTGAAAAGCGCCGAGAAGGGCGACATCGACCTGCCGGGGGTCGCCGCGGAAAAGCGCGATGCCTATGCGCCGCTATTCGGTTTTATCAAATCCAAACTGCAGGACAAGATCAAGGACGTCAAACCCTCCACCCGTTTGAAGGATTCGCTGGCCTGCCTGTCGGGCGACAGCCACGATCCGAGTGCCTACATGGAAAAAATCCTCAAGGCCGCCGGCCAGCCGGCACCGGAATCCAAACGGGTGCTGGAGTTGAACCCCGATCACCCGGCACTGGAATACTTCAGGAAAATGCACGCCGCGGACCCGGATAACCCGGCCCTGGCGGACTACAGCGAGCTTCTGCTCGATGCGGCCGTCATCGGCGAAGGCGGCAAACCGGAAAACCCGGCCCACTTTTCCAAGCTGCTGGGCGAATTGATGGCGCAGGCCCTCAAGTAAAAAAACCTCCGCGACGACACCCATCGTCACGGAGGTTTTTAATGTCTGCCGGCGGCGTTTAATCGCTGGCGTACTTGAAGGAGAGCTTGACCCGCGCCCGATATGCGGTCACTTTGCCGTTTTCCACTTTCATGTCCAGTTTGATGATTTCGGCAATGCGCAGGTCCCGAAGACTTTTCGAGGCGGTTTCCACCGCGTTTTTAGCGGCTTCTTCCCAGGAATTGGGGCTGCTGCCAACCAAGTCGATAAATTTGTAGACACTGTCGGTCATCTTGTCCTCCTTTTGCTTTGGGATCGGGGTTTCCGGGTGGGATCACGTCATCCGCGGCCTCTAAACGAAGCCTTGCCATTTCCTAATCAGATCAGCGCCGAAAGTCAAGCTGCAAAATCGGCTGCTGTATCCGGCCTTTTTGTTCAAAAGGCGGCTCGCCCGACAAGGCGGCAAAGAGGTCGAGAAGGCCCCATTGCCTCTTGCAAGGCCGGGCGATCCGGCATATGAAGCGTCGCGGACCATTAAAGCGGACCATTGAAAAAGACAGGGCTCGATCGATGACCACTCCCCCCGAGGGGTATTCCGAAAACCAGGGACACGGCCTGGATGTCGCCGCCATCGCCGCCGGCATTGCCGCGGTTCAAACTGCCGACGGTGATATCCCGTGGTGGGCCGGGCACAAGACCGACCCGTGGGACATGGTGGAAGCGGCCATGGGACTGAGTATCGGCGGATACCCGCGCGCCGCCGAACAGGCCTACCGGTGGCTGATCCGCTGCCAGAACCCGGACGGCAGTTGGTATGCGTCCTATCGCAACGGCACGCCGGAGGACACCACCCGCGATGCCAACCTGTCGGCGTATATCGCCGTCGGCATTTACCAGCACTACCTTGTCACCGGCAACCGGTCGTTGCTCGAGGAGGCCTGGCCCGCCATCGGCTCGGCCATCGATTTTGCGCTGGGCCTGCAATCCCGGCACGGAGAAATTTACTGGGCCATCAGCCCGCAAAACCGGATAGACCGCATGGCGCTTTTGACCGGTTCGAGTTCGATCTGCATGAGCATCCGCTGCGCCCTGGCCATCGCGCGCCTGTTGGGCCACCGGCAGGGCGCCTGGGAAACGGGACTCGCCCGTTTGGCCCATGCGATTTGCGAAAAACCCCAGCGGTTCAACATGACCAAGTCGCGCTATGCCATGGATTGGTATTATCCGGTCTTGTGCGGGGTGTTCGTCGGGCAGCGGGCGCGCCGCCGCATCGATCATCTGTGGAAAAAATTCGTCATCGAAGGCCAGGGCGTGCGGTGCGTATCGGATCGACCGTGGGTGACGATCGCCGAAACCGCCGAGCTTTGCCTGGCCCTGGCGGCCGCCGGGTTCCGTCCCCTGGCCCAGATCGTGTTCGGCTGGATCGCCGACAAGCGCTATGAAGACGGCATGTACTGGGCCGGCTTCACGTTCCCGGACATGACCATATGGCCGCAGGAACGGCTCACCTGGACCGGCGCCGCAGTGTTGATGGCGGCCGACGCCCTCTATGACCTGACGCC
>JBAPSB010000316.1:0-4972 GCA_049281435.1 Desulfobacterales bacterium | reverse complement strand
GGGAGACGGGCTATTTTACGGAAGAGACGCCCTATGACCCGTCGAGCCCCTACTCGGCCTCGAAGGCGGCGTCGGATCATTTCGTGAAGTCCTATTGTCGCACTTACGGGTTGCCGATTCTAATGACCAACTGCTCCAACAACTTTGGGCCCTACCAGTTTCCGGAAAAGCTGATCCCGCTGATAATTTTGAACATCATGGAAAAAAAGCCCCTGCCGGTTTATGGTGATGGTAAGAACGTCAGGGACTGGTTGTATGTCATCGATCACTGCGAGGCGCTTTTGACGGTTCTTGACAAGGGCCGACCCGGGCAAACCTACAATATCGGCGGCAATGCCGAACGGGCCAACATCGATGTGGTCCGCAGGCTCTGTGAGATCATGGACGAGCGGCTGGGTCGTTCGGCTGAAAATGCCAGCGAGAACCTGATCCGGTTTGTCACCGATCGGCCGGGGCATGACCGGCGCTACGCCATCGATGCGACCAAAATCGGTAAAGAGCTGGGCTGGAAACCGCGCCATGGTTTCGAGGAAGCCATGGCGGAAACCGTAGACTGGTATTTGAACCATATGGAATGGGTCGAATCGCTGCGCAGCGGCGGGTATCGGGAGTGGATCGAGCAGAATTACGGCAAGCGCTGACGGCTGCCGGCGACGAAGTAGCCCTGTTTACAGATGCGGCGGCATTCAATGACCGCTGCCTTCCCACGCGCTGCGGTGCCTTGGCGTGCATAGACGCTTGTTATGCGTGCTTCTCGCGCCTTTCACTGCGGGCGCTGCGGTCAAACCGGTGCGTCACCGTAATGATGAACCGGACCACCATGCCGATCGTTATAAATCAGTGCCTGACCGAAAACTTCCCTCCCCTGGCGGGAGGGGCTGGGGGAGGGAGATGTAACAGCTTAATATCATACACCCCCACCCCGGCCCTCCCCCATAAAGGGAGAGGGAGAAAAGGGTTTCCGTTCAGTGACTAAATAGACAATTACTTGACCATGGTCAATGACCATAGTATCGATTTGTGCGTACCACCTGCTGTTTAAAGGGCAGGACGAATAATGATCGAGGATATCGTCACCATTTCCAATTTAAAGCCACGTGTCTCAGCCTACTGAAAAAGGTTGAGCAGACCGGTCGGCCGGTTCTCGTGACGCGCAGAGGTGAACCAGTCGCCTTGATTGTCCCCCCTCGGGAACCAGTAAAATCGAAAACATGGCTCGGAATGTACAAGGAGAGAGGGCGCATCACAGGTGACATTGTATCCCCGGCAAGTTCTGGCTGCCGCAGATAAAAGACTCATTATTTCTGACCAATTCGCACTCTTTCCAACGGGTAGGCAAAATGTACGATTTCAGTCTGGAAGAGATAAAATTCTATCCCGACAATCCCCTGGTTTTAATCGCAGGTCCCTGCGTCATCGAAAGCCGGGACCACTGCCTGTTCATGGCGGAAACGTTGAAGAAACTCGCCCAAAAACACATGGTATCGTTCGTTTTCAAGTCATCCTTCTTGAAAGCCAACCGGAGTTCCATCGATTCCTTCGCGGGTCCGGGCATCGAGGATGGGTTGAAGATTTTGCAGGAGATTAAATCCCGGATCGATGTTCCGGTCATCAGCGACATCCATTCGATCGAACAGGTCGCACCCGCGGCCGAAGTGCTCGACATCATCCAGATTCCGGCGTTTTTGTGCCGCCAGACAACGCTGCTCTTGGCCGCCGCCAAGACCGGCAGAATCGTCAATATCAAAAAAGGCCAGTTCCTGGCGCCCTGGGATGTCCGTAACATCATCGACAAGGTCCACAGGGCCGGCAATCACAAGCTCCTGATAACCGAACGGGGGGCATCTTTCGGGTACAACAACCTCGTGGTCGACATGCGCTCCCTGGAGATCATTAAAAAGTTGGGGGCCGCTGTCGTCTTTGACGCCACCCACAGCGTGCAGCTGCCCGGCGGGCAGGGGACAAGCTCGGGCGGGCAGAAAGAGTTCGTCGATCCCCTGACGCGAGCGGCCCTGGCCGTCGGTGTCAACGCCGTGTTCCTGGAAGTTCACGACCGGCCGGAATTCGCCAAATGCGATGGGCCCAACATGATTACCCCGGAACAACTTTCCGCCTGGCTGCCGCTGTGGCTTAAAATCGACCAGCTGGTAAAAACAGGAATATCCAATTGACCTCACCGATCGACATCGCCAAACGCGTCCTGAAAATCGAAGCAGATGCCATTTTCAATTTGATCGAACGGCTGGATGCGGATTATGTCCGGGCGATCGAGCTTATTTTGAAGCAAAAGGGGCGCCTGCTGGTGTTGGGCGTCGGCAAGTCGGGGCATATCGGACGCAAGATTGCCGCGACGCTTTCCAGCACCGGCCAACCGTCGTTTTACATTCACCCGACCGAGGCCATTCACGGCGATCTCGGAATGATGGTGCCCGGGGACATCTGCCTGATGATTTCCCACAGCGGCAACACCGACGAGCTTCTGGCGACAATTCCTTCGATCAAGCGCTTCGGGCTGCCGATTATCGCCGTTACGGCCAATACGGACTCGAAACTGGCGCGCTATGCCGACATTACCCTCAACACGCACGTCACCGAGGAGGCCTGCCCGTTTAATCTGGCACCGACCAGCAGCACCACGGCTGCCCTGGCTTACGGGGATGCCATTGCCATCACGCTGCTGACCATGCGGGGATTCAAGGAAGAACATTTCGCCATGTGCCACCCCGGCGGGGTTCTCGGAAAGCGGCTGTTGACGAAAGTGGGCGACATCATGATCAAAGAGGGTCTGCCGACGGTGCATCGGCAGGCGACCTTCAGAACTGCATTGTCGGCCATGACCCACGGCCGGCAGGGGATTGTCATCGTCGTCGATGATAACGAGAAAAGCGTGGGGGTCTTAACCGATGGGGACATCCGCCGCACGATGGAAAAGTACGACCGGATCAGCGACATCCTCCTGGATGATATTTACACCCGCCAGCCTAAGACGATCAAGGAAGACGCCCTGGCGACCGAAGCGCTGAAGAAAATGCAGAACAACAAGATTACATCGCTGATTGTGACCAACGGCGGTGAGGAGATCGTCGGGTTGATTCACATTCATCACCTGTTGGAGCAGGGCTTCTACTGATTCACGACCGCTTGAATAAAGCAGCCACCTCCACCACCGCTACCCCCTCCATCATCACCACCACCATTGTCGGGAACTGGCTCGATCGCCGGGGTTATCGTCACAGTGACACTGTCTTCGCCGACAAGGCCGTCAGTGTCCCTGACGGTTAATTTGAACGTCAGCACATCGCCTTCGGCATCGACGGCGGGCGCCGTAAAATCGGTGGTCAACTCATCGGGCGTCCCAAGCGTGACAGGGTTCTTGCCCGAAATCTGCTCCCAGCGGACCGAAGAAAATGCCCCGTCAGGATTATCCGGATCAATCGAGCCGGCACCGCTGAGCGTTACCGTCTTTCCCCCCGTCACCGTCTGGTCGGCTCCGGCATCAGCCTGGGGCAGAATGGCCAAAAGGCCGTCGGTGAACCATTTGGTGGCCATTTTTGCGTATCCATCCGCGTTGGGATGGGTTGAATCGACCATGTCCGACAGGTAATTCAGGCCGGCGCTGCACTCCAGATCGACCATGACAATGCGGTCGGCGTGAACCGGATTGGTGGCTCTGTTCAGAGCCATTTGCCTGACGTTCTGATTGAATGTCGTTGTCGTGGAAGGATTCGGGCAGACATGGCCGTTGCGGTTGATTATTGCGGCCAGGACGACGACCACGGTCTTGCCATTGTCGGCTTCCCACCGGTCGATTTCATCGAGAATGGCTGCGACATCGGCCGGATTCGTGTACGTCGGGTCGGCCGAAATATCGTTTGTTCCGATATGAAGCAGGACGATTTGCGCCGGATGTTCGGTCAGGAAGCCATAAACGCCGGCGGCAATCTGGTCGTCATGCCATCCGGGATGGCCTTCATGCTCTTTGTCGGTAAAATCAGGATCGCCGTTGGCTAAAGACCCGACGAAATCGATGTCGTATCCGGACGATTTCAGCAAATCCCCTAAATCACGTCGATAGCCGTTCAACTCGGCCAAAGGGACCGCGGGGCCCACGCCCAGCGTGATAGAATCGCCTAACGGCATGATGGTAATTTTTGCCGAGATGGTGTCGGCGGCGATCAGACGGAGCGATAAGAATAAAAATAGCGTGATGATCGATTTCATACGAAGTGAAGAGCACAGCGTTTCAATGCGTATTTTTAAACCTATAGCGTTTTCCTGCACCCCCACATGCTTAACGGAGGCAAACCGACTATAGTCGAACTTCCTGGAAAAAACAAAGGGTTCGTTGATCTGTAATGCATCTTGGCGTTATGTCAGGCTGAAAATGGTGAAGGACATGGTGGCTTCGGAAGTGACTTATTTGCGGGTGTATTCCTTGAGGAAGTGTCCTGCGCCAATCATTGCCGCGCCGGTAATGAGCAGGTGCACGGGGGTCGGTAACGGGTTGATGTGGTAACCGATGAAAGCGGCAAAGGCATAAGCCGTCATAATGATGAAAAAAACCGGTATAAATACTGATAATTTTGTCAACTTGTTCATTGCTGAACCAACTCCTTCACGATGTTTCCCATTCGGGACACAGGGTGCACGACCCATTTCTTCACGGGACAATAATTTTTCATCCGGCAACACTCCACGGTTGCTGCAAAAAAAATGCCATAGGGGAAAAGCTGTGCCGGTGTGACCCGCGATGGTACCTGATTAGATCCCTTATGGGCTTTGTCTGATTACCTTCGTTTGTCGTTTTAAAAAATTTTTGAAGACTAGGCCATATGGGGGCCATTGTCAAGACAATTGCTGTGTAAACAAAGTAATAGTATTGGGAAATTGTGGAGTTTGGGTGAGAATTTATTAATGTAATATTAGGATCTTGAAACCGGAAACGCGGTTCGCTATCGACAAAATCTACTTG
>JBAPSB010000315.1:0-5952 GCA_049281435.1 Desulfobacterales bacterium | reverse complement strand
CATCACTGTCGCGCTTTCCGGCAACGCATCCGGGCCGGTGGTCATGCTGAGCCATGCGCTTTCGACGGCGCTCGATCTGTGGTTGCCCCAACTGGCGGCACTCGAGCCGCATTTCAGACTGCTGCGCTGCGACACCCGCGGTCACGGCGCCAGCGATGCGCCCGCCGGGGACTACGCCCTGGAGCAACTGGCGGATGACGCCGTGGCGGTCATGGATGCCCTGGCTGTCGAGACGGTGCACTGGGTCGGCATATCGATGGGCGGCATGATCGGTCAGGCCCTGGCCCTGAATCACCCCGAACGGCTGCGGAGCCTGGTGCTGTGCGATACCGCCGCCGTGGTCCCTTCGGAAGCGCAGCCCCTCTGGCGGCAGCGCATCGAAAAAGCGCGGGCCGAGGGCGTGGCCGCCCTGGCCGAAGAGACCCTGCAACGCTGGTTCACGCCGCCTTACCTTGCCGAGAACCCGCCCGAGGTCAGGCGCATCCATGACATGATTCTATCAACCCCGGTAGCGGGTTACATCGGCTGCAGCGAAGCCATCCGCCGGCTCGATTTCATCGATCGGCTCTGTGAGATCCGGCTTCCCACCTTGATCGTCGTCGGCGAGCAGGACCCGGGCACGCCGGTGGCAAACTCCGAAGCCATTCATCGCCGCATCGCGGCTTCGCGCCTCGAGATCATCCCTTCGGCCGCGCACCTGTGCAACGTCGAGCAGCCGGAGGCCTTCAATCGCGCGCTGCTCGAATTCCTGCCGACCAATTGAATCCAGCCGCCGGTAAAATCGCTGCCGGCGGTCGGTGGCTGCATCAACTCCCTGCTAAACCACCATGGCCCCCCAGGCCGTCAAAATGCATGAAAAAGTTGTGTCGTTTAGCCCGTTTGCCCATTAAGATCGGTTTAACATTGGATAAAAGTTTAACTTGCGCCCATCCACGCACGTGGACCTGCTATTTTTTTCAAATGACAACGGCCGCAAGGCCGTTGTTTTCAGTTGTTTCTGAAAAGGGACAGGATCGGCCGCCTGATCTCGGAGCCGGTTTCATCGGCCGCTTGGCCGTCGAAAGCCGCCTGCGACTGTAACGGTTCGGTGCAGTAAGGGGCGGTGGCCTGGCCGGAAGGGTTGGTGAAGGTATCGTTGAGGTTCCGGATCGCATCGTTGGCATTTTCGAACACTTTGGCAAGGGTCGTGCGGTTCTGCTGACTCCAGCCGACCGGCCGCCGCTGTAGAATACTGCGCCACCATTCGCTGTTTCTCCGGAACGCGCGGGCATAGTTGCGGCGCGCATGCGGGTCGGCCAGCTCGGCCAGCAGGCTCCGGCTAACCCGCGCGGCCGCGCGCAGGCGTATGCGGTAGTGCACGTAACCGATTCCCGCAACGAGAAGCAGTATAAAAAAGAAACGAAGGCCGCCGTGATTCGCCAGCGCCGACGAGAAGGGCAAGTTGAGGCGCAACCCCTCCCAATAACCGGCCCAGATGGTGGCGACCAGAAATATGGCCAGAACACCGCCGAAGACGAGCGCGTCCAGCTTGAGGACCGTGCGGCGCCAGCGGTCGACAAACTCCTGCAACAACGGTACGGTTTCCTGTTCGATAGATTGGACCGTTTTTTTGAGGAGGCCGATGATCCGGTAAGCCCGTTCAACGCCGACCTGGTCGATGCGATCGTTAATGGCCTTGAGGTCGGTGTCGCGACGATTTTCCAGCCGGGCGCGCGTCTTGTCGTCGGCGATGTCGACCGCCATCTCCGGGTTGTAAATCGCGTAGCAGCATCCCGTGGTCAGGCCCTGCTGGGCCAGCGCTCTTTTCCAGGCCGCAAAGACTTCCTCGGTGTTGTTTTCGCGGGCCGTGTTGTCGATCTGGTTGAGAATATAGAGAAACTTGTTGGCGTCGCGGCGATTGATGGTCGCGCCCACCAGGTGCTTGAGCGTGTCCGGCATCGAACCGGATTCGGGGTGGCGGGCGTCGAAAAAGACCAGCACCAGGTCCGAAATATCGATGATGCGATCGGTGATCCGCAGGGTCGAGGAACGCTGTTCGTCGGCATCGAAGCCGGGTGAGTCGATCAGTATGCGGCCGCGCAGCTTCTCGCTGGGGCAGGTCCGCAGCTGCAAGTAACGGTCGATGTGGTCGCTCTGGCCGCGGGCCACTTCTTCGATGGCCTGGCTGATCTTGTAGAGCGGAAAGCGCGGGTCCGCATCCAGGGCCACGCCGGGCAACGACCGCACGCGGTTTTCGCCGGTGAAGCAGATGACCGTGAATTTATCGTCCAGGGCCTGGTTGCCGGTGGCCTGCAGCGGGTAGCCGAGGTAGTGGTTGATGAAGGCCGATTTGCCGGAAGAATAGATTCCCAGGACCGAAATCAGCGGCCACCACGGTATCCGGCCGGTATGGGATTCTTCGCGGTCGAACAGCCCGAGCTGGCGCGACACCCGGTCGAGCTGCCGGAAATTGGCGACGACATCGGTGAGCACCGGATTTTCATTTCTCAGATGCTCTTCGAGGCTCTGCAGTTTTCGCCGTCTGACGCTGGCCGCGGTCATGATCGCCTGTTCCCCGTGTCATTTTTTTTCGCCGATTGGTCAAAACCTTCTGGACGATACCAGATACGGGTAATAAGTCAATGGGTTAGAAAATCGGGGGCACAAACGGTCGCTAAAGCCACTATCGGCGCCGCGGACGTTGAGCGGAAATTGCAAGAGGGGGCCAGTTGCAGACAAAAAATAATCACACCTCGAAAACAAGGGTTCCGAAGCAGCGCGGCAGGTGGAAGTTCACCTCGTCGACCGGCGACCAGGCGCCCCAGTGCGGATGAGACGTCTCATCGGCGCACTTGTAAAAATTAGCGCGCCACGGTGCGCCTTTTTCGATGGCGATCGGTCCGACGTACGCTTCGAGCAGGGCGAACGGAATGAAGAATTCAATTAGCCAGGTGGTGTCCTGTGCCATTTCCGGTTCGACCACCGCCGGCAGCGAATGGTGAATGCGCAGACACCGGGCGTCTTTATCGGTCAGGGGCACAAAATTTTTGAAACCACCCGGCACGCGGGCCGGATCGGTGATGTATGATGCCAGCAAGGCGCCGCCGCAGTTGGCCTCGAAATTGAAGTATCCGCCGGCGGGCTTCGGCTGGACGAAAAACTCCACGCAGCTGTCCTTGTAAACCGCTTCCTGAAAGCGTGTGCGGACGCAGCGCACGTATGTGTCCCGTACCTGAAACAGCCCGTAGATTCCGTTGCGATCATAGACGAGTTTGACGCGCGTGACCGGCCGATGAGCGCTGCCTTCCGGCCGGAAGCAGGCGACGGTTAGGCGGGGCACATCGCGCCAGGCCGGGCCGTCCCACAAACCCAGCAATTCCGGCCGGCGCCCGGCTCGCGAAACGGTATAGATCGGGTTTTTTATCCGCATAATATTGGTGAGGCGTGCCAGGAAAAAGGAGGTTAAATTATATGACAAAAAATAAACATGCAAAAAGCGCGGAAGAATTTGATCACCGGTTTGACGAAGGCGAAGATATACATGACCTGATTGATATGGCCCAGGCTAAAATTATGAGTTTGTCGATTTAGGCGCGCCCGCACCAAAGATGTACCTCTACAAAGTGCGACGACTTCGGTTGGTGATCAGCGCCTGTGACTCAGCAATCCGGGTTGTTTTGATTCGTTTTTAGCCGAAAATCTCTGCGTATTTTTGCTCAATCGTTTGAATTTCCGAGTCTGTCAACTTTCCAAATTCTCTTTTCCGTGCCCGTTTTGAAAGCTTTCCTTTATTTTGAGACAAAAAGCGAATAAGCAAATCGACAAGGTTATCGGGCATATCGATGTAGTTTTTGATAAATTCACCGAGAAGGTCGTACTTTTTCAGTTATTCAACCTCTTCGGGAAGCGTTTTATTTACTGTCTCCGCAACACAATCAAAGAAAAACTCGGCCTGTTTGGTTGCATCGAAATAACGATACAGATCGATGGTCTTGTTTAGAACCTCAACGTTGTTTTTCTCTGTCGGTCGCCATGCAATCAAGTCTAGACGTGGTTTTGAGAAATGCTCTAATATTTTGGCGCATGCTGTACGATGAAAATTGGGTGGTACGCCCGGCTGGATTCGAACCAGCGGCTTTCAGCTCCGGAGGCTGACGCTCTATCCCCTGAGCTACGGGCGCATCGGTGGATGGGGTAACGGAGAGTTAATGGATTGCGCTAAGATTGTCAAGCACCTAAAACCGAACGGGTCGATCGGTTCCGCGTTCTGGGGTCAATGTTCAAAGGTTTACCCAACCTTTCACAGTCCAATGACCCAAGCAGGTTGACAGTGTCTTCTGCGATCGGACGGATCGCCTACAGCCAAGCGGCTGTGCTCAACCCGGAACCTTTGAACTCCGAACCGCTGAACCCCTAATCCCACTATACCGGCTCCGGTGGCTCCAGGTTTTCCAGGGCGGCCTTGGCTTCACCGACCACATACAGGGAGCCGGCGATGCAAACGACCTCATCGGGCGCCGCGGTTTCGATGGCGTGCGCGACGGCGCCGGCCACATCCGGGATGACGGTCACGTCGGTGGTAAGGGCGCTGGCCGCCGGTCTCAGATCTTCCGGCGGCAGGGCGCGGTAGGTTTTGGGGCGGGTCAGGATGACCCGGCGGCAGTGCGGCACCAGGGCCGCCAGGATTTCCCGGTAGGGTTTGTCGTCCAGGATACCGATGACAAGGGTGACGGCGCGGCCGGCGAGACCGGTTTTGAGATAGCGGCCCAGGGTCCGGGCGGCGACCAGGTTGTGAGCGCCGTCGAGCAGGGTCAGCGGCCGGTCCAGGACCTTTTCCAGGCGTCCGGGCCAGCGGGTCGCGGCAAGTCCCCGCTGCAGGTCCTCGCGATCCACCGGGCCGATTTCGGGCGCCAGCACTTCGCAGGCTGCCAGCGCCAGGGCGGTATTTTCTATTTGGTGGTTGCCGATCAAGGCGGTTTTAAGCCCCCGCCAAACGCTGTCGAGGCCAAAGTAGGTCAGCGTGCCGGCACCGCCGCGCCGCACCTTGAAATCCTTGCCCAGACGGAACACCGGTGCGCCGTGCCGTGTCGCGGCGGCCTCGAGAGCGACGATGGCCGGTTTTTGCCGGACGGCCGTGACGACCGGCACGCCGGCCTTGATGATGCCCGCTTTTTCGCCGGCGATTTGCGAAATCGTGCGGCCGAGATACTCGCGGTGCTCCAGGGAAACATTGGTGATGATCGAAAGGGCCGGGTGGATGATGTTGGTGGCGTCGAGCCGGCCGCCCATGCCGGTTTCGACAACGGCCCACTGGACCCCGCAGCGCCTGAATTCGTAGAAGGCCATAGCGGTCGCGCATTCGAAGAACGTCGGTTCGCGCGCGGTGGCGGCCGCGGCCTTGACGGCCCGGTAGGCGGACACGACGTTTTCGTCGGAAATCGGTTGCCCGTCGACCACGATTCTCTCGTTGAATCGCACCAGGTGCGGCGAGGTGTACAGGCCGGTCTTGAGGCCGCGGACGGTTAAGATCGAGGCCAGCGTTGCGGCCACGGAGCCCTTGCCGTTGGTTCCGGCCACATGAACGGCATTGAAGCTCTTCTGGGGGTCGCCCAGTCCGGACAGCAGGTGTGCGATGGTCTCCAGGCCGAGCTTGATCCCGAAGCGCCGCAGCGCATACATGTCATCCAAGCAGTCTTGGTAGGAAGTGCCCATCGGCCTGCGGATAAAAAACCCGGCGGGATTTCCCCCACCGGGCTTGGAAAAAATGATCCGGATCGTTAGCGGCGATACCGGTTTTTACGTACAGCGGCCAGTCGTTCTCTTCGCAAGGCTTCGCGCGCTTTTCTGCGGCGGAACTCACTCGGTTTTTCGTAGCTCTTCTTCAGTTTGAGCCGTTTGAAAAGGCCGTCATTTTGAATTTTTTTCTTCAGGATGCGCATGGCCTTTTCAATATCGTTGTCGTAGACCTTGACT
>JBAPSB010000314.1:0-17663 GCA_049281435.1 Desulfobacterales bacterium | reverse complement strand
CCATATCCGATGTGGTGGCTACGGCCGATATGCCCGCTCATCTGCGCGAACAGGCCGCCATGCTGACCGGCTGCATCGCGGGGGCCGAGCCGATAGGGCGCCTGGAGAAAATCCTGGCCGACATCGGTTTCGAGGACATCCGCATCCGGGTCAAATCCCACAGCCGCAGCCTCATTGCCGGATGGTTCCCCGGCAGCGGCGCGGAAAATTACGTGGCTTCGGCCGATATCGAAGCGATCAAGCCGCGGAGCCGATGATCTGAAAGAAAATTGATGCATTTTCCGTACGAACTCCCCCTCAATGGAGAAAGGAAACCCCATGAACGAAGGCACCATTAACATCAGGCTCATGCAGGCGGAGGATTTCAAGGCCGTGGTCGGCATCGACGAGAAAGTGCTCAAAACGCCGCGGCCGGAGTATTATGAATTGAAGTTTGAAAAGCTTTTCAGGTCCAGGGATTATGTGCCCACCTCGCTTGTGGCGGAGGAAGCAGACGGCAAGGTGGTGGGGTTTGTGATGGGGGAACTCTACATGGGCGAATACGGGATTTTCCAGGAAGAAGCAAAATTAGATACCATCGGTGTCGATCCCGATTACCGGAACAGGGGCATCGGCGAGCGGTTGATCAATGAATTCATGGATCACGTGAAAAGCATCGGCGTCAAAAAGGTCAACACTCTGGTCGACTGGAACGATTCCAAACTGATTCAGTTCTTCAGTGCCAACCACTTCAGTCCTTCGAAAACCATCAACCTGGAACGGAGCCTTTGAGGGCGATGAGGATATGGTGACGGCTTTCAGGCGCAATAATTTGCGGGGGAACGGACCATGCAACTTTATGAAAACAAAAAATTCGACGTGATCGTGGTTGGTTCGGGCCCGGGCGGGGCCACCGTTGCCAGGGAACTCAGTCGGCGGGGCAAAATTGTCTTGATTCTCGAAAAAGGAGGCGCTAACCCGCTAAACGGCACCATCCTCCAGGCGGTCGAGATGGCGATGGTGCCGGGAAAAAGCCTGCTCCTCACCCCGCAACTGCTGGGGCTTGTGCGGGCCATCACCGCCGGCGGCTCTTCAACGATATATTACGCGACGGCCATCGATCCGCCCTTTGAGATGCTGGATTGCTATGGGATCGATATCCGCAGTGAGGTCCACGAGATAAAAAGGGAACTGCCGATCGCGCCTTTGAAGGACAGCTTGATCGGCCCGGCCGCCCGGCGGATCATGGAAAGTGCGCGGAGCCTGGGATACAACTGGGAAAAGTTGCCCAAAATCGTTTACCAGGACAAATGCCGTAAAGACTGCGACAAGTGTACGATGGGATGCCCCTGCAATGCCAAGTGGACGGCCCGGGACTATCTGGAACAGGCCTGCGCTGAAGATGCCCGGCTCGTGCTGAAGGCCGATGTAAAAAAGGTCGTTGTCGAAAATAATCAGGCTACCGGCGTTGTTTTTGCGATCGGGGGCAAAGAATACGCGGCCTTGGCGGATCTCACAGTCCTGTCCGCCGGCGGTATCGGAACCCCCGTTATTCTGCGGTCGAGCGGGATCAAAAATGCCGGCCATGATTATTTCTTTGATCCCTTGCTTGTTGCCAGCGGGTTTGTCGGGGATATCGACGGTGGCAGGGAATTTCCCATGGCCGCCGGAATTCACATGCGCGAAGAGGGGTATATGCTGACCGACCTCATGTGGCCGGCCTGGGTCTACTGGCTGTTTACCTTGGCGGTATTGCGCTTTGATGGCATATTGCCCTACAAAAGAAGGCTCTCGATTATGGTAAAAATCAAGGACGACCTGGGGGGCAGGATCACCGACAAGGGCGGGGTTCGGAAAAAACTCGGCGACAGCGACCGGAAAAAGCTCACGCAGGGCTATGCATGCGCCAGAAAAATTCTTGAAAATGCCGGTGCGACTGATATTTTCAAGACTTGGTATACGGCGACCCACCCCGGCGGGACGGCGAAAATCGGCGATATCGTCGATTCGAACCTTCAAACGAAGATAGGCAACCTGTATGTGTGTGACTGTTCCGTCATACCGGAAGCGTGGGGCTTGCCGCCGACACTGACGCTGGTGGCGCTCGGCAAGAGATTGGCAAGGCACGTCGCCGAAAAATGACGGGGCATCTGCGGAAAGAATTCCCATTTCCGGGGGCGCTGCGACAATGATTTTGACGGTGCCGGCGGTCGTCGGCATACTACGATACCGCCGTCTTTCGCCGGGCCTGCCGGCGGCCCTCTCTTAAAGCCGGTCCAGCACCGCATAGATGCCGGTTTCCTTTTTTTTGCCTCTGGCCGTTTCCTGCCCCAGATACCGGGTCTGAAACCGGCCGTTCAGTTCTGAATATGTTTCTCCGCTGACAAGTATTTCCGCATCGAATTTCTTGGTCAATTCCTGCAACCTGGCTGCAAGATTGACCGTGTCGCCGATCATCTTGTAGGCGACCCGCGCCGGAGGCCCGACGTTTCCCGCAACGACCTCGCCGGTATGAATGCCGATTCCGTGACGCAACGCCGATTCGTTTTCGCTTTCCCAGTTGCGGTTCAGCGCCAATAACTTTTCTCTCATATCCAGCGCGGATTGAACGGCCAGTTCGGCATGCTTTTCAGCCGGCGCGGGCGCCCCGAATACGGCTTCGATGCCATCGCCTAAATACTCCAGCACAACCCCGCCGTTTTTGTGGATGACGGCCGTCATTTCCGCAAAATAGGCGTTGATTTTTTTTATGACTTCCCGGGGGGATCTCGATTCCGAGTAGGCCGTGAATTCCCGGATATCGCTGAACAGGATCGTGACGGTTCTCATTTCACCGGTCAATGGAATCTTTTGGGACAGAATCAGGTCCCTGATTTCCGCGGTTACATAGCGTCCGAAGGTATCCCGAATATATTCCCGTTCCTTCAGGCCTTCGATCATTTGGTTGGTCTGGTGGGCGATTATGCTGAATTCATCATTACTCACGATCGGAATTTTTGAGGCATAGTCGCCGTTTTTTACTTTCTGAAGAGCATTCAGTTGGAGATTGAAAAGAAGCTTGGTGTTTCGTGCGAGTCGATTGATAATGGTGATGCCGAATCCCAACAGAACGAAGCTGATCGCCACCATTTTGAAAAACAGGCCATACATGTCCGCCAATGAGAATGAACCGCTCTTTTCCATAAAGGCGGCCAGGTTGTTAAACAATACATACGCAGTGGCCACGGAAAAAATGACGAATATCGACGTAAGCAAAATTTTGAATTTCTTGAACATCGAAGAGGCCAATATCGGCTGTCTCGATATTGATGTGGGGCGTCGAATCAGTATCTCGACCGATCCCCGCTCCATATCGAGGAAGCTGATCATGCCCAAAATCACCCCCGTGGCCATGAATCCAAAAAACACCGCAAACCCATATTTCAAAGCATCCAGTAAACGGATGTGCAAATAAATGGCGTTGTATCCGAGATAGGCGAGCACGACGAGGGCACTGGCGGCCCAAATGGCAATGTCGGAATAAAATTCGGAAAGTGGCAGCGCTAAAATGCGGTCGTTGTGAGTGGCAGACGACGTGTTCAGTGACGTGCGATGCCGACGAAACAGGTACAGACGAAACGGCAGGGCAACCGCCATCGCAAGGCTGAGCACGCCAAGGACCTTTGCATTCCCGAGGCCCTTATGAATCGGTCAGACCTGTTCGCCGTAGAACAATAAAATGGGCACAAATATCAGGTATCGAAATATGATTCCTGTCATTTCCGCTTTCTTAGTGGGGTTGGAAAACCATCTCGGTCG
Source organism: Desulfobacterales bacterium (assembly GCA_049281435.1). Classification (GTDB taxonomy): domain Bacteria; phylum Desulfobacterota; class Desulfobacteria; order Desulfobacterales; family SG8-13; genus JARFQH01. Next base: position 13,886 of record JBAPSB010000314.1, on the reverse strand, counting down.
GATCACTTTACGCTAAAACAGAATTTTCTTCCCGTTTTCAGCCGGTTTCCAGACCACCTCGTACAGGTCCTTGCGCCGGCTGCGGATGTTCTGCACGCTGCCCTGCTGCCGCAGTTCCTTCAGCAAGTCGAGATCCAGGTCCACCATCAGCGTCATTTCGGTGTTGGGCGTGGCCTCGGCGGCGATCGCATCGTGCGGGAAGGCGAAATCGGAGGGCGTGAACACGGCCGACTGCGAGTACTGGATGTCCATGTTCTCAATTTTAGGCAAATTGCCGACGCTGCCCGAAATCGCCACGTAGCATTCGTTTTCGATGGCGCGGGCCTGGGCGCAGCGCCTGATCCGGAGATAGGCATTTTTGGTGTCGGTCAGGTAGGGAACAAATAACATGGTCAGGCCCTTGTCCACCAGGTGGCGCGCCAGTTCCGGAAATTCGACGTCGTAGCAGATGAGAATACCGATTTTCCCGATATCGGTATCGAAAATGCGGTTTTCGTTTCCGCCCTTCATGCCCCAGTAGTGGCCTTCGTCGGGGGTGATGTGAATTTTGGATTGCGCGTCCCAGGTGCCGTCCCGCCGGCACAGGAAAGACACGTTGTACAGAAAATCGTCTCTTAGCAGCGGCAGACTGCCGGCAACGATGTTGATGTTGTAGGAAAGGGCCATGTTCACGAAGGCCGTGCGGATTTCTTCTGAATACTCCGAAAGGGAGCGCATGGCTTCGGCCGGATTTTCCTGGTTGAAATTTTTCAGGAGCGGTGCGTTGAAAAGTTCGGGAAACAGGATCAGGTCAGAGCGGTAACCCGCCACGGCATCGACGAAAAACTCGACCTGGTGCAGAAATTCGTCGACGGTGCTGAAGGGGCGCATCTGCCACTGGACGATGCCGATGCGCGGGTAGGCCTTGCGGCCGCCGAAGAGTTTTTTCTTCTTTTCATAATAGACGTTGTTCCACTCCATCAGCACGCCGTATGAATCGGAGCGGGTGTCTTCCGGGATGTAATTCTTCAAAATTTTCTTGATGTGGAAGTCGTTCGAAAGCTGAAACGACAGAACCGGATCGTAGATTTCGGTGGCCTTCACCTTCTGGATATAGGCCGCCGGCGACAGGGCCTCCGAATGCTTCCCGTAACCGGGAATGCGGCCGCCGAAGATGATGCTCTTCAGGTTCAGCGTCTCGCACAATTCCTTGCGGGCGTCGTACAGTCGCCGCCCCAGGCGCAGGCCCCGATACTCCGGGTCGACGAAAACATCGATCCCGTATAGCGCATTTCCATCCGGATCGTGTCCGGTCATCTTGCCGCCATCCACCAGGTCGTCGTAAGAGTGCCGGGTCTCGAATTCCTCCGCATTGACGATGATGGCGAGCGCCGCGGCCACGACCGTGCCGTTGTCCTCGATGCAGATCTGGCCTTCGGGAAAAGTGTCGATCAGGGCATCGAGTTCGTCCAATTTCCAGGCACCCCCCATTTCCGAATACACGCGATCCATGATGCGCTTGATGTGCGGGTAATCTGCGCAGGTCAGTCCCCTGATTTTCAGCTTGAATTCGGTCTGGTCGCTGTCGCTCATAAATGCTCCGTATCGCTTTCAATCCTGATGGTGCTGCCGATAAATTTCAGGCCAGGCCACTGGCCCTGCTAAGTGGCCGCCCCCGGCGAATTTGCCCCGGTCTTCGGTATCGATGCGAGCAGCAAAGTCCCTTTGCCGGGCTCGGAATTTACCTGAAGCGTCCCCTTGCAGATTTCAATCCGTTCTTTCATGCTGTGCATTCCGTAGCCCTGCAAGGTTTGATTCAGATCGAGTATTTTCGAAACGTCGAAACCGGAGCCGTTGTCCTCGATCTTAAGTGATATACGATCGTGGGACTCGGATATCTCGATGATGGCGCAATCGGCACCGCTGTGCTTGCCGATGTTGTTCATGGCTTCCTGCACCACCCGATAGAGCACCGTTTTGCTGTCATCGGAAATGGCGTCTGAAGAAAGATCGATCCGGGAAACGATGTCGATTTTCGGGTAAAACTCCTTGAAGTGATGAAACTGTTCCGACAGGGCCGCGGCCAGGCCCAGGTCGTCGAGGGCCAGCGGACGCATGTGGTAGGAAATCCGCCGGGCTTCCCGGATGGTGTCGGTAATGTGGCCGATGATTTTCTCTAAAAAAAGAATGATTTCGGGCGGGACCTGGTCTAAGCGGTGAAGCCGGGTCTCGAGCAATAATTTGATCGCGGCCAGGCTGCCGCCGATGCTGTCGTGAATTTCCTTGGACAGCGCCTTGCGGTCGTTTTCCATGGCCTTGAGGGTATGCTCGGCCATCTGCTTGATCAGCTGGTTCAGCGACTCGAGCTGCCGATACTGCTGCTGAATCTCGGCCGTGCGCGTTTTGACTTCCGCCGCGAGCTGTTGGTTGTAGCGGCGGAACATATCTTCGGCCTGCTTGCGTTCGCGGATGTCGCGCCAGGCGACGATGCCGCCGATGATGGTGCCGGCGGCGTTGCGGATCGGCCCGGCCGTGCACAGAAGCGGCAGCCGCTCGCCGTCAATGTTGACCTGCTGCAGCTCGGCATTCTTCACGATCTCGCCGTTTTTAACCGCCCGCACCAGCGGCAGGTCTTCGTCGGCCATGGGGGTTTGGCCGTCGGCGTGATACACTTTCCAGCGCGCGGCCACCTCGGCCGCGGATAGGCCCGCGTGCCGGCCACCGACAAGCTCCTCGCCGAAGCGACTGACCCGCACCAGGTTCAGCCCGGCATCGGCCATCGTTATGCCTTCCGGTACATACTCCATCAGTGCCGACAGCATCCGGTCGCCCTCTTCGGCCTTGGCCAACGCCAGGCGCAGGCCCTGCTGCATTCGAATGATGCTGCGGCCGGTGAAAATCAAAATGGCGGCATTGGTCAGGATGAGCCCGAATATCAGGGCGATCGCCAGGATGCCGGCATTGCGCTGCGCGGCAGCATTCCGCGACCGGCTGATCTCAATCAGCCGTTGGGTATCCTCGGATATGAATTGATTCTTCATCAGGAGCTGAGAGACGAGAACGGCATCGCGTTCGGCCCGCATGGCGTCTTGCGGCGCCGGTGACACCGCGATCAGCTTATCGAGAAAATTTTCAAGGTTCTGGTAGTTTTTCCCGATCTGCCGGATCAGGACCTCTTGGCATGCATTTGAAGATGTCATGGCACCAAGGAGATTCTCCAGAGATCCCCGGATCGCCTGGATCTGGCGGATGGCCCCCGCCTCCGGGCGGCTCCGCAAGCTTGTGATCGACAAACTGAGGGCATGGGCTTTGCCCATGACTTCTTCGTAAACCCGGCCGCGGGCGGTTTCATTTTCCACGTTCCGCATGACGTAGAAGATGATCAGGACCACCAGGGCCGAAACCGCCAGGGACAGCGCCAAAGCCAGCAGGATTATTTTCCGTGTTCGCATAAGCGCCTATCTGAAAACCGTGACCGACCCCGGCGCCACCTCGTCCAGGATGCGGGTGTAAAGGAAATCGAGAACATCCCTCGGGGCTGCGGAATTGCCTTTTTTGTTCATTTCCCACCTGACGTAGTTTTGCAGAGAGGTAACGATGGACTGCCCGAATGAAACGCCCACCCTGGTTTGCCGCCAGGACTCTCGCAGGAAGGCGGGGTCGAAGTTCCACTTGCGGACCAGGATCCTTTGTGTTTCCCCCTCGTCGGCGCCGACGAAGTTTTCGGCCATGATGAGCGCTTTGATAAGCCGCGTGAGCGGTTCAGGCGTCCGGAGGGAGTCAGCGGTCATCGCCAGGAGCCAGTGGTATTCAAGGGTGTTCTGACTGCTCCAGGCCACGGCATTTTCACCCAGGCGCCGCGTCGCCTCGAATGCGAAGATCTCGAAGGCTGAAACCGCGTCCACTTCCCCGCTGACCACGGCCTCGACTTGCCGGTTGGCCGGTAACTTCACATACAGGATGTCGCTGGGTGAGATGTTTTCGGTCAGCAGGAAGGCGTAGAGGAAATAGTCGCTGACCGTGTCGGCGGTGAAACCGACGCGCTTGCCCTTGAGGTCGGCGGGAACTTGAATACCACGGTCCCGGCGGGCGATAATCCGGCTGCCGACAGTCGTGGCAATAGATGCCAGAATGCGTAGTGAAGGCTCTTCCAACGCCTTGGCGGCGAAGGCGATGTCCGCTACGGTCGCCACCTGGGCCTCGCCGCGGACGACCGCTTCGAGCGCCTGCCGGCCGGCGGGGTAGAGCTTGATCGACACCTCGAGGCCCGCCGCATTGAAATAGCCCTTGTCGTCTGCCACGGCGATCAGAACGGAGTAGGTCGCCGGGGAGACCGCCAGAATCAACTTTTGCGGCGGTCCGACCGGCGCCCGTTCGCCGCCGGGCGCGCACCCCCAGGCACCAAGGAGTGTCACCAGCAGCAGAAAATCAAAACAGGCGGCCTTGGGCAGTGAACGGATCATCTGCGCTCCATATTAGAGTATCGCCGGAATCCACCATCGCGGCCGAAACATCGCACCTGCCGGTGTCAACTGTCGAACAGCCGTTTCTAAAGCCTTTTACCTGGTTCGCCGATTTATCCCGGTTGTCGGGTTTATCGGCTGCGACGAGCGGACCGGAAGATTCCCGATCCTGTAAATGTTATAGGAAAGTAAAGCTGTATCGCCAGAGAGACCAACCACGCATCATTACAATGTTCCCGTTTCAAAGACAACCGATTTCCCGAACCGGCTGCCGGCAGAATTTGCGGCAGGTGCCGCATTGACCCTTTTAATCGCAATTGTTGCCAATCAGCGCGGCTTTTGATAACACGATCAAAAACCCGCCGGAGCCTTGTCCGGCAGGGCGGCGGGGGAGAGTGGTTTCTTTGAGCAGTTGAAGAGGAGAACCGGCATGAAGGTTATCGTCGTGGGAGGCGGCTGGGCCGGGTGCGCCTGCGCGCTGGCAGCTCGCAAAAAAGGCGCGGAGGTCGTTTTGCTGGAGCGTATGGACATGCTCCTGGGTACGGGGCTGGTCGGCGGCATCATGCGCAACAACGGCCGCTTTACCGCGGCCGAGGAACTGCTGGCGATGGGCGGCGGTGAGCTGTTTCAGCTGACGGACGCAAACTCCCTGCACCGCCGGATCGATTTTCCGGGCCACCGGCACGCCTCGATTTACAACGTCGCCACAATGGAGCCGATCGTCAAACGGTTTCTGATCGAAAAAGGCGTGGAGCTGCGCCTGTCGTCGCGCATCACCGACGTCGAGATGGCGGGGGACCGCATCCGCGCCATTTCCTGGAAAAAAGACGGCGAGGCGCAGCGTCTGGCAGGCGACGTGTTCGTCGACACCACCGGCACGGCCGGTCCGCCGGCCAATTGCAATAAATACGGCAACGGCTGCGCGATGTGCGTCCTGCGCTGCCATTCCTTCGGCGGCCGGGTGAGCCTGGCGGCCAAAGCGGGCGTAAAGGAGATGACCGGCCGCAAGGGCGATCAGATGGGGGCCATGAGCGGCTCGTGCAAGCTGCTCAAGGAATCGCTGGCCGGGGAGATTCGCGATCTGCTGGACAAGACGGGCGTGGCAATCATTCCCATTCCAAAATCGAAGGTGCTGCGGGGCAAGCTGGCCATCAAGGCCTGCCAGCAGTATGCCTTGTCCGAATTCGAGGAAAATGTGGTGCTGCTCGACACCGGGCACGCCAAGCTGATGACGCCTTTTTTCCCGCTGGAGGCTTTACGTGAGATCCCCGGGTTTGAAAATGCGCGCTACGAAGACCCGTATGCCGGCGGCTTGGGCAACTCGATGCGCTATTTCGCCATGGCCCCGCGCGACGACGCCCTGAAAGTGGACGGGGTCGCGAACCTCTTTTGCGCCGGGGAGAAGGCCGGCCTGCTGGTGGGTCACACCGAGGCGATCTGCACCGGAACCCTGGCCGGCTGCAATGCCGTGCGTCAGGTGCGGCGCGAAGAGCCGCTGGTGTTGCCCGAAGACCTGGCGATCGGGACCGCGGTTGGCCTGGTGCGCCGGAAAATGAGGGAAGACGGCGAGATGGGCCTCAAGTTCACTTTTTCGGGGTCGGTGCTGTTCGATCGGCTGAAAGAAAAAGGGCTGTACTCGACCGATGTTGCCGCCATCGCCGAAAGGGTGGATGCCGCCGGCTTGACCGGGGTGTTTGAGTGAGCGGGTGGCGGGTTACGGGTGTTATCCGAGAAATAAGTTTGTAGGGGTGCCCCTTGTGGGTACCTGGTGTCTGGTATTTGGCGCATCGGATCCGGAGTGATTGAAAATTCGGCCTATAAATTCCAAACGAATAATGTTCCTTATTGCGAGTTTCGTAGGGGCGAAAAATTTTTCGCCCCTACGGGGAATCCGGTTCGCATCCGTCAGCGATCCCGCCTTTCCCGCAGGGGCACGGCGTGCCGTGCCGGTATTTATGGGTTGTGAGGTTTTCAATTCTAACGTCAGGAGGGCTACATGGTGGAGTTGACTGCTGCGCACTGGGTTTATCTGCTGGGAATCATCGTGGTTCTGGTCACGATGGCGCTGCGCCGCGAGACGCCGCTGGTGTGCACGGTGGCGGCTTTTGTTTTGGCCTGGGTCATCACCGGCGATCTAATCAAGGCCGTCCAGTCGGTGTTCATCGCCATTCAGACGGCTTTCAGCGAACTGCTCGGCATCGTCCTGATTATCTCCATCATCGTGTCCCTGGCGCGGATGCTGGAAGAGACCGGCATTGCCGACACCATGTTCAACCCCGTTCGAAAAACACTGAAATCGCCCGCCGTTGCCTTCTGGGTCATGGGCACGGTCATCACGCTCGTGGCCTGGTTCATCTGGCCCTCGCCGGCCATCGCCCTGGTGGGCGCCCTGCTCCTGCCGGCGGCCATCGAGGTCGGGCTGCCGCCCATCTGCGCCGCCATGTCGATCAGCATGTTCGGTTACGGCATCGCCCTGACCACCGATTTCGTGATCCAGGGCGCCCCCAGCATCGCCGCCAAGGCGGCGGGCCTGGGGGTCGGGGCGGTGATGGTGAAAAGCGTGCCGCTGGTGATCGCCTTTGCGGTGGTGGCGCTGCCGCTTTCCTTTCTCGCGGTACGCCGGGAGATTAAGGCCACCGCCGGCCGGCCCGTCACCTGGGAGCCCTTCGAGTGCACGCCGGAGGAAAAATGCGAAATCGACCGCTGGTCGGCCGCCGCGCCGGGCTTCAAGAAGTTTGCCATCGGGATGATCGGGTTGCTGTTCCTGCTGGACCTCGTCGCCATGCTGGCCTTTGAAATCAGGGGCGGGGATGCCACCGCCCTGCTGGGCGGCACCGTGGCGCTGATCATGGTCATCGTCGCCATCGGCGTCTACGGCAAAAAAGGTTTCGAAAAGCTGACCGACCACGGGCGATCCGGCTTCATGTACGGCGTGCGCATCTTTACGCCGGTTTTTTTCATTGCGGCCTTCTTTTTCATGGGATCTCCCGGCACGGCGCCGGCCATTTTCGGAGAGGGCGCCCGGGGGCTGCTCTTCGACCTGGGCAAGGCGTTTGCCGCCGTGGTGCCCGTTGGGCGGGTGACGGCCGCCGTGACCCAGGCGGTCGTGGGCGGCATCACCGGTCTGGACGGATCCGGCTTTTCGGGTCTGCCGTTGATCGGTTCGCTCACGCAGGTACTGGGGGCGCCGGCCAACCTCGATTTGGCGACTTTGACGGCCCTGGGACAGTTTTTCTGCATCGCTGTCGGCGGCGGCTGCATCGTGCCGTGGGCTGTGATTCCCGCGGCGGCCATCACCGGTACCGATCCGATCGAAGTCGCCCGCCGCAACCTGGTGCCGACCCTGCTCGGGCTGACGGCCGTTCTCATCGTCGCAATATTCATGCTCTAACCACATTTGAAACCGGGGCCGGACGGGGACGGGTCATGACCGATGAGAGGCAAACGATTACTGTCAGGCTGCGGGTTTTTGTTCCCTTTGCCTGCGGCTATTTTCTCTCTTATCTTTACCGGGTGGTCAATTCCGTCATTGCGCCCGACCTGGTGGCCGACATCGGCGTCGATCCGTCGGAGTTGGGGCTTCTCACCTCGGCTTATTTCATTACCTTCGCCGCTTCCCAGCTGCCGCTGGGGGTGCTGCTCGACCGGTTCGGGCCCCGCCGGATCGAAGCCTTCCTGCTATTGTTTGCCGCAATCGGCGCCTGGGTCTTTGCGCGGGCCGAAACCCTGGCCGGCCTTGTCGCCGGTCGCGCGCTGATCGGGTTCGGGGTTTCCGCCTGTCTGATGGCCGCTTTCAAGGCGTACGTGATCTGGTATCCGCGCCGGCAGCTGCCGTTGATCAACGGGTACCAGATGGCGGCCGGCGGTCTGGGCGCCCTGGCCGCGACGGCCCCGGTCGAAGCCGCGTTGGCCGTCACGAACTGGCGCGACGTGTTCACGGCCCTGGCGGCATTGACTTTAGTGATTGCAGCCCTGGTTTACTTCGTCGTGCCCGAGCGGGCTGCGGCCGGGCGGGAACTGCGCTTTGGCGAGCAGATCCGGGGCGTGAAGCGGGTGTTTTCGAGCCCGGTCTTCTGGCGGATTGCGCCCTGGACCACGCTTTCCCAAGCCACTTTCCTGTCGATCCAGGGCTTGTGGGCCGGGCCCTGGCTGCGGGACGTGGCCGGCTACGACCGCCAGCAGGTGGCCGGCACTCTTTTTCTGGTGGCCGCCGCCATGGTGGCCGGTTTCATTGTGCTGGGCACCGTGGCCGAGCGCCTGAGCCGCCGGGGGATTGCGCCGATGGTGGTCGCGGCTGCCGGAATGGCGGTTTTCATGGGCGTCCTGCTGCTGATCATTCTGGAAATCGAGTCCGCAGCCATGGTGCTGTGGGGCCTCTTCGGATTTTTCGGCACCTCCGGCATTCTGCCCTACGCGGTCCTCTCCCAGAGGTTTCCCCCGCAGTTGTCGGGCAGGGTCAACACCGCCGTCAACCTGCTGGTGTTCGTGACGGCTTTCATGGCCCAGTGGGGTATCGGCGCGGTCATCGAGCTGTGGCCGGTTGCGGAAGGCACCGGCTACGCGCCGGCCGGCTACCGGGCGGCCTTCGGTGTCATGCTGGCGGCTCAGGGGCTCATGTTTCTGTGGTATCTCGCCGGCAGAAGACATTCGGAAGACCTTGAAAAACCGGGTTTCAGATCTTAATATGGCCAATGTTCTCAACACATGAGCACTATCCCCGATGCTCTCAACGGCTCTCCTTGGAGCGTCAATTGCGAAACCTTTTTCAGAAAAGGATGACAGCGACATGAAAAAGCCCATCAGGTTAACATGGCAGGTAACCGTAATCCTCGCTCTGGCGATCTTGGCGCTGATCGGTTGCCAGACAACCAGCCAGGGCGGCAGGACCGTCACCCGCGATCAGGCCCAAAGGCCGATGAGCGTCTATAGTGGGACTGTCCTGCGGGTGTCCGATGTTCAGATCCAGGGCAACCAGACCGGTATCGGCGCGGTCGGCGGTGCGGTGGTCGGCGGCATCGTGGGAAGTACCATCGGCGGTGGGCGCGGTCGCACCCTTGCAACGACCGGCGGGGCGGTGGCCGGGGCCGCGGGCGGATCGGCCATCGAGCAAAGACGGGCGACCCGGCCGGGGCTCGAAATCGAGGTGGAACTCGATGACGGCCGGATCATGGTGATCGTGCAGGAAAAGGACGACGACTTTGTTGTCGGGGATCGGGTCCGCCTGATTTCCGCGTCGGACGGCACCTTTCGCGTCCGGCAGTAGGGAGATCAGGAATTGGGCAGCCCGGAAATGATCAGGACCCGGGGCGACGGGGTCGATATTCAGGCGGCACGATGGCGGGGGGAAGGGCTGACGATTCTTTGTGTCCACGGTCTCACCGCCAACTGCCGCTGCTGGGATACGATGGCGTCCGTGCTTGCGCCCCGCTTCGAGCTGGTCGCGCCGGACCTGCGGGGCAGGGGGCTGTCGGAAAAACCGGCGCAGGGATATGATGTCGAACAGCACGGCCGCGATCTGGCCGCCATGATCGAAAATATGGGGATCCGACGGCCGGTCCTGATGGGCCATTCGCTGGGGGCCCTGATCGCGTTGGCATTTGCGGCCCGGCGGCCGGCGCAGACGGCGGGCCTGGTCCTCATCGACGGAGCCGGCAGCCTGACCGGGGAGCAGTGGCAGAATGTGCTGACGGGGATCAGGCCCGCCCTGGACCGGCTCGGAAACGTTTTTCCATCCTTCGATGACTATACGGCGCGTTTGAAGCAGGCCCCTTTCTTGCAGCCCTGGTCGGACGTCCTGGAGCGGTATTTTCGATACGAAATCGAAGAGGTGCCCGGCGGCGTGCGCTCGCGCGTGCCGCCGGAACCCATCCACCAGGAGATCGAAAACCTCGAAAAAACCGACGCGGCGAATTACTACCCGCTGGTCCGATGCCCGGTCCTGATTCTGCAGGCCACCAACGGCACGTTGTCACCCGATGACCGCGTGCTGCCCGAAAGTGCCGTGCGGCAAATGTTGGCGGAGATCCCCGTCGCACGCTGCGTGCCCATCGGCGGCACCAATCATTACACGATCCTGTTTCAACCCAATCTCACCCGCGACGACGTAATCGATAGCTTCCTCACCGAATTGAATAAATAATTTATGCGGCCGGATTTTTCCGGCCGCATGAATTATTTGCCTTGACATCCCGGCTCTGTGTTTTTATTATGAGAAATATCTCATAACAATCGATCACCGCCCTATGGCGGCCAATAACGTGACACCATTTTTCAAAAATAAAAACAAAGGATTCGAAATGAAAGTTGCCGTCTCATCCACCGGAAAAGACCTGGAGTCAAGTCTCGATGCCAGATTCGGCCGGGCCGCCTATTTTGTGATCGTCGATCCGGACACGCTGGCCTTCGAAGCCGTCGAAAACAGGCAAAATCTCAACCTGCCACAGGGCGCCGGCATCCAGGCCGCCAAAACAGTCCTGCAGCACAAGGCCGATGCGCTCATCACCGGCAATTGCGGCCCCAAAGCCTTCAAGGTGCTCGTGGCCGCCAGGATAAAGGTGTATGTCGGTGCCGCCGGGCGGGTTCGGGACATTGTCGAACAATTCAAGAAGGGGGACCTGAGTGAATCCAGCGAAGCCAATGTGGAGGGCCACTGGATGTAATGTCAGGTTTGCCGTCGCGCCCGAGAGACGTTTACGGCGCCTTTGTCTTTCCTGACAATACTTGCGGGTGAACGAACATCGATTTCTTCCGGTTGCCTTCCTGTCATGGCCTGTGTGAAGATCGTCTTTGAACAGGCTGGAACGGGAGAAGACCTTAACCTTCATCTCTATAAAAATCGAACCATTGAAAGGAACACGAAATGAAATTTGCGATTCCCACCGCCGAGGGCAAGCTGACCGCTCATTTTGGACACAGCCAGGAGTTTGTGCTGCTGCACGTCGAGGACAACAAAATATCCAAGAAGGAAGTTCTGACGCCGCCGCCCCACGAACCCGGCGTGCTGCCCCGCTGGCTGCACGAGATGGGCGCGGATGTCATCATCGCCGGCGGAATGGGCCAGCGCGCAGTGGAGTTGTTCTCGCAGAACAGCATCAAGGTCATCACCGGCGCGCCCTGCCTGGCACCCGAAGAACTCGTGGAGCAGTATTTGAAAAATTCGCTCGTCACCGGCTCGAACGTCTGCGATCACTGATAAAGCGCGGCATCGACACAGTGCAGGTAAAACACCCATGATCATCACCGTTGCGAGTGGAAAGGGCGGAACCGGCAAGACCACCGTGGCCACCAATCTGGCCGTGGCCGTCGAGACCGACGTGCAGCTGCTGGACTGCGACGTGGAGGAGCCGAACGCCCACCTGTTTTTAAACCCGGAGATCACGGAAACCATCACCGTCACCACGCCTGTCCCCGAGATCGATCGGGACAAGTGCACCATGTGCGGCGAATGCGAATCCATCTGCGAGTTCAAGGCGATCGTCGTGCTGGAGGACACGGTCCTGACCTTTCCGGAGATGTGTCACGGCTGCGGCGGCTGCACCGCGGTGTGCCCGGCGGCCGCCGTGACCGAAATCGGCCGGGAAGTGGGCGTGATCGAAACGGGGCACCGCAAGGGCGTTGCCTTCGGCCACGGTCGCCTGCGGATCGGCGAGGCGATGTCCCCGCCGCTGATCAAAAAGGTGCGCGCACTGGCCCTGCCGGGTCGCTTCACCATCATCGACGCACCGCCGGGAACTTCCTGTCCGGTGATTGCGGCGATGAAGGGTGTCGATTTCGTGCTGCTGGTGACGGAGCCGACCCCTTTCGGCCTGCACGATCTGAAACTGGCGGTCGGGGCGGTTAAATTGCTGGGCATTCCGCACGGCCTGGTGATCAACCGTGCGGACCTGGGCGACCGGCTGGTACACGCGTATGCCGAAAAAGAGAATATCCCCATCCTGATGGAGATCCCGTTCGATCGCCGGGTGGCCGAAGCCTATTCCGACGGGCATCTGATAGTGGAAACCGGATCCGAGTGGAAAGAGGCCTTCCGGCAGCTATACTGGTCCATCATCGCTGCTTCGGGAAAAGAGTAGAATGCCTGTGTCATCTTATCTGCAGGAAAAATATTTACCGCGAAAAAAAACGAATTCTTTGCGATCTCCGCGTAGCGTCCGAGTGACTGCGAGCGGGCCGTAGAATTCCGATAGACCACTGAAAGAGGGCATTTCATGCAGGAGCTGATCGTCATCAGCGGCAAGGGCGGCACCGGCAAAACCAGCCTGATGGCCGCCTTCGCCTCACTGGCTGAAAACAAGGTGCTGTGCGATGCCGACGTGGATGCGGCCGACCTGCATCTCGTCCTGGCCCCCGACATCCGGCGAAGCGAGCCGTTTACATCCGGCCACAGCGCGGTTATCGATAAAGAGCGCTGCACAAATTGCGGGCTGTGCCGGGAACTTTGCCGTTGGGACGCCATCGGCGAGAACTTAGCGGTCGATCCCGTGGCCTGCGAAGGCTGCGGGGTTTGCGTGCATTTTTGCCCGGAGAAGGCCATCGAGTTTCCCGACAATATCTGCGGGGACTGGTTCATCTCCGAGACCCGTTTCGGTCCGATGGTGCATGCACGTCTGGGCATTGCCGAGGAGAATTCGGGCAAGCTGGTGGCGCTGGTGCGCCAGGAAGCACGGAAACTGGCCGAGGCGCGCGGTCTGGGGCTCATTCTCACCGATGGCCCGCCGGGCGTCGGATGCCCGGTGATCGCCTCGATGGGTGGGGCCAGCGGCGTTCTGATCGTGGCCGAGCCCTCCGTTTCGGGCGTGCACGACATGGAGCGCGTCGTGCAGCTGGCCGCCCACTTCAAGGTGCCGGCCATGATCTGCGTTAACAAGTACGACATCAATGGCGGGAAAAGCCGCCAAATCGAGGAAATGGCGGCCCGCAGCGGGCTGGGTTTTCTCGGGCGCATCCCCTTTGATCCGGCATTTACGCGCGCCATGGTGCAAGGCCGGACCCTCATGGAATGGGACGGGCCCTCCGCGGCGCGGGGTGCGGTGGTCGAGGTCTGGCAGAACCTGTCCCGCCATCTCGCGCACGCCGCCTGAGTGACAGGCGAAATGCCCCTCCCCGAGCCGGCGCATACTTTTTACCCTATTGCCATCCCCGTATTTCGCGGTATATGTAAGACAAGGGCGACAGGGGCATACCGGACCCTACCCGTGCTTTGGATCAACACACCATCCCCCCAACGACAGGAGGCCGGCCCATGGCAGTTTATTTCATGTTCGGGAAATACACGTCCGCGGCGATCAAGGAAATCAGCGCGAGCAGGACCCAACAGGCGGTGGAGGCCATCAAAAACCTGGGCGGCGAGGTGACGGCCATGCACATTCTGATGGGAGAGTACGACCTGCTTTTTTGCGTCAAGCTGCCGGGCAACGAAGAGGCGATCCGGGCGTCCGTGGAACT
>JBAPSB010000313.1:0-40309 GCA_049281435.1 Desulfobacterales bacterium | reverse complement strand
GTCACGTGAAAACCAGGTAGGGCTGATCTTCCAGAGGGTCCACGCGGCCGATAACAGCCGCCGGAACGACGCCGGCCTCAACGAGCGCGGTCACGAGTTCCCAGCCCTGCCGTTCCGGCACCGCTACGAGCAAACCGCCGCTGGTTTGAGGATCATAGATGATTTCCCGGTGGCGTTCCGGCAGGGCGGTTTCGATGCGAATGTGATTTTCCACCAGGTGACGGTTGGATAGATTCACGCCGGTGCTCATGCCCCTTTCGTACATCTCAAGCGCCTCTTTCATGATCGGCAGCGCCTTGATCGAGATGGTCAGCCGCACCCGGGAGGCCTTGGCCATTTCGAAGGCGTGGCCGCCGAGACCGAATCCGGTAATGTCCGTCGCGGCGTGAATCTCGAATTTTTGCATGATATCGGCCGCTGTCCGGTTCAATTGGGTGATGAACGTCAGGCATTCCGCCAGCGCCGCGCTCGACACCCAGCCTTTCAGGTTGGCATTGAAGAGCACGCCGCTGCCGAGCGGTTTGGTCAGCACCAGAACGTCACCAGGCCGGGCGCCGGCGTTGCGCCAGAATCTTTGGGGATGCACGATTCCGGTGACGGCCAGGCCGTATTTCGGCTCGTCGTCCTCGGTCGTGTGCCCACCGGCCAGGACCGCTCCGGCCTCGGTGATCTTGCTTAAACCGCCCGCCACGATGCGGTTGAGGACATCCAGGCCGAGTTTCTTCGTGGGAAACCCGGCCAGGTTGAGGCAGGTGATCGGTCGTCCGCCCATGGCGTACACATCGCTCAGGGCATTGGCCGCCGCGATCTGGCCGAACACGTACGGGTCATTGACCGGCGGCGTGATAAAATCGGCCGTGGTGATGAGCGCCATGTCCTCGGTCAGGCGATAGACACCGGCATCGTCACTGGTTTCGAAACCCACCAGCAGATTGGGGTCTCGATTGGCCGGCAGTTTCTTCAGAATGTCCTTCAGTCCGACCGGGCTGATTTTCGCCGCTCAGCCGCAGGTCTTCGACAAACTCAACAAGGTCGGTTTCCGGAATCGGTCTAAAATCTTCATCGGCCATCCTGGTCAGTTTCACGACACGATAACGTCTGAGATGCGAGGATGTGGCGGCCGGCACCTGAACGCGGACAGTGTCGTGCGGAGAATATATCGATCCTTTGGATTCTGTCAATCGGGCCGGTGCGGCAATGGGCCGGGCAGGGGTGCTGAGGCTTGCCTAAGGGCCGCTGAACCGTTCAGCGGCCCCGGGGTCGTCAACCCGTATTGATGCCCGCAGCACTGATTCCTTTCACATAATAGCGGCGGTCGTTCAGAAAGCTGAAGAAAATAACGATGAAGGCAATCGAGGTTTCGATCATCAGGGGCTTGTTCTGGTAGAGCCGATCGAGTTGCTGGTCGCGCAGCTGGCCGGAGGTGTGGCCGAAATAGGTCGCAAAAAGGCCGTCCAGCATCCACTGCGTGTTGGGATCGGTGACCAGTTCCGTGCGGCCCTCGTAGCAATAGTGCATCGCTTCCATCAGCAGCGGCCGGAGGGTGGCCGGCTCGCGCTGGTGATACCCCAATAGATGGATCAGGGTCCGCTGGGCCTCCAGCAGGCTGGCATCCGCGAGGGCCTCGAAGAGAACCCGCGCCGATCGATTGTCCTCGATATCGATCATCTGCCGTATCAGCGAGAGGATGACGGCATTTTTAAAGAGCTGATAGAGTCGTTTGGAGCCGTTTAAAATCGCTGCCGGCGGGTGCTCGGTTTTGGGCCGGTAGCCGGGGTAGGTGTTGACAAAAAGAAGTTGGAAGATGGTTTCGAAGAAATCGACATCGTCCATCGGGTCCTGAAGATCGATGCGCATGTCCAGGGTGTTGTCGAGACGATCGGCCAGCTTGACCTCTATTACGTCCGGCGCTTGGCGCGACTCTTCGAGCAGGCGGCCGATGTAATGGTAGTAGGTTTCGCTATCGAGACGGGTCAGGTAGCGCAGCCGGTCGACGAGAGACGCTTCGCTCTCGGATTGCAAATTTCCCAGCAGGGACGAGAGCTGCTCTTCCATCTCACGCCAGCGACGGTTTTCGAATTCCAGCGGGTCGACATCTTCGAGGATGTCGTGAAAGAGCGCGCTCAGGAGCGAAACGATGTTGACCACCTCGCACGACCGCGAATACAGGGCCGCGGCCCTGAGCGGATGCAGGACCGCCATCGGACCGAGACGCCGCCTTTTTTGGCTGTAGATGTTGAAGAGGTAGCTGAGGGCCTCCATCACGATGAGCCGGTGCTCGCGGTCCAGGTGTTCGTCGGGTGCCAGTTTTTTGTCGCCGATGATAAAAAGCAGGACATTGTGCCGGTTCAGGGATGCGGCGCTCAAGTTGTAGTGTAAAACCGAGGAGAGCCGCAAAAATTCCTTGAAATCGTAGAACTTCATCGGTGACCTCCTCTTTGCTGACCATTGATGGCACCGGGACCGCACCGGCCGGGCGATGCGCCACGATGACCGTTTTCACGATAATTGCAGGTTGACATCACGGCCGGGACTGACCAAGGTTGTGCTGCTGCACCGCCGGGGTCGATGCCGGTTTTTCTCCGGTGTTGCCGGTTATGCTGCGGCCCAACACGTCTCTGGCCTTTTTTTCGGCCGCATCCGCTCTTTTTTCGGCTGAATCGGCATTTTGAGCGGCGCTAAGCGCCTTTTCGCGCGCCGCCAGGGCGTCGGCCTCCAGTTGCAAGACAGTGCCGCGGTTGAGTTGCTGCCGCCGGATGGTGTTGCCGACTTTTTTTTTGAATTCCACGGCCTTTTTTTCAGCCGCATCGGCCGCGGCCTTGGCCTCGGCCGCACGCTCCCGAGCCGCGGTGGCCTCACGGCGCGCATCGCGTGCATTCTGAAGGATGGCCTCGCGGTCATGACGCCCCTGTGCGGCCTGGCGTTCCTGCCGGATGGCTTCGGTTTCGGCGCTGCTCCGGGGTGTGTACTCGATCACCTCTTTGTCGCGGGCATTCGGGGGCGGCGGGGTCGGGCTGATATGCGTCACGCCCTTCGAATCCCGCCAGGTGTAAATCTCCTCGGCCGGGGAGGCGGAGATGAAAACAAAGGCGGCAATCAGCAGGGTTGCATACCGCATGGGTCTTATCGGGCGTCCGGTGTGATGGTCGTTATTGGCTGTCGTCACGTCACCATTATGTTAACCACGCCTGGCCTTCAAGGCCACCAGGGTGCCCGGGCTTATCCGTCCGAGGGCGCATCTGAATCAGAAGCACCCGCGTTTCTTCGTCAGCGGCGCGCAGCACGTTTTTTTTAATGGCGATCCGGTAATACGGATCGAGGCGCCGAAAAAACAAATCGAGCGTGCGGCGCATCTCTTCGACCAGCAGGATGTGTCCCTGCGGTGCAAGGCAGGTGTCGAACACCGTCAGGAGCCGATCGATGTCCTGATCCTTGTAGACGATTTCGGAGCCGACGATTATGTCGAACACGCCCGCCGGTAGCGGGTCGCGCCAGTCGAGACGCTGGACGCTCAGGGTCGTGCACCCGTTGATATGGGCATTGGCGCGCGCAAATTCGAGCGCATGCGGGTTGAAATCCGTCAGGGTGACGTCGTGACCGCTGCAAGCCGCGACGATCCCGACCAGGCCGAGACCGGAACCGATTTCGAGAATCCGGCGACCCATTACCACCGGCAGTTGGCTCAAGTGACCGGCCAGCACGACGCCGGCCGGCCATATCTTGGCCCACAGGGGAAAGTCCTGCAACGGATCCTGCGGGTCGAGAAACCGCTCGATCGATTCTGGCACCAGAAAACCATAGCTGCGGCCGTCGATGACGATATCGCGTCGTTCGGTATCATACTCGCGGTTGAATTCGTCGATTGAAAACATGGTTTTTCCCATCATCGGGGCGCGGGTGCCGGGCGCCGTCTTCACATCTTGCCCGAGCGCATGATGGAAATGATCAGCCAGAATCCCAGGACCGTCGCCATGGAGTAGCCGGTTATCCCCAAAAGCGACGTGATGGAAATGGTATGCAGGCCGAAGACGTTCACCGTGAACTCCATGACTTTCTGTGAAGAGTTCAAGATCAGCGAACCCGCGATCACCGAGGCGCTGACGATGATGCCGATCGTCAGGCGGTTCATGCCCTTTTCGATCTTGTCGTCGAGTTCCTGAAATCCGCCGTGCCAGATCTCGATCCGCTGCTTTCCGCCGGCGGCGGCGCGCAGGATATCGTGCAGGTACTTCGGCAGCATGCGGACGTAGCCGCCCATTCGGCGGGCTTCCTTGCCGGCATTGCGCATCAGTTTACGGGCTTCGTACCCGCGCTGAAGCAGACGGTGCGCATACGGGCGGGTCACTTCGAGGATGCTGGCATCGCTGCCGAGAATTTTACCGAGGGCTTCGGTCTGGATAAAGGTTTTAAACAGCAGCAGTAGATTGCGGGGCAGACGGATCCGATATTTCAACACCAGCTGCATCACCTGGTCATAGACGTCTTTGACGGAAATAGTCTGCAGGCTCCGGCCGTAAAACGGCTCGCTGATGTCTTTCAAGTCGGTGCGAAAGTTCTGCAGGTCCATGGCCTCCGGGTCGATGAGGCCGGCGTCTTCGAAGGCTTCCATGATCAGATCGTAGTCGTGCTCGGCGTATCCGAGAAAGATGTTGGCGATCTGAAGCATCGTTTCTTCATCCAGGTAGCCGATGATGCCGAAGTCCACCAGGCTGACGCGGCCGTCGTACATCACGATCGTGTTGCCGGGGTGCGGATCGGCGTGGAAGAGGCCGAAGTCCATCAGTTGGCGCGAAAAGGACCGCAGCCCGATCAGGGCGATTTCTTTGGGGTCGATCCCGTGGGCCTTTATCTCCGCGACCCGGTCCATCTTGATGCCGTCGATGTGCTCCATCGTCAGGACCGATCGGGACGTATAGTCCCAGTAGACTTTCGGGATATAGAGTTCTTCGTCGGCCTTGAAATTGGCGGCAAAGCGTTCGATGCTGCCCGCTTCGGTGAACATGTCGAGTTCGCGGAAAATATTTCGCTCGAATTCTTTCACCAGGTTCACGGCACCGACAATGCGGCCGATCTCCGAAGACTGTTCGATCTTCTCGGCGAAGTAGTACATCAGCCCGATATCTTCCCTGATTTTCTTGTCGATACCGGGGCGAATGACCTTGACGGCGACTTTTTCGCCGGTCTTCAGGCCGGCCAGGTGCACCTGGGCCACCGAGGCGGCGGCCAGCGCCACCGGTTCAAAGGTAGCAAAGACAACCGCCAGCGGTTGCTTCAGCTCCGATTCGATGACGCCGCGGATTTCTTCGAAGTCAATCGGCGGCACCCGGTCCTGAAGTTTTTTCAGCTCTTCGATATACTCCGGCGGGAAGACGTCCGCGCGCGTGCTCATCAGCTGGCCCAGCTTGATGAAACTGGGCCCGAGTTCCTCGAGCACCCGCCGCAGTCGCTGCGCCGACGGGTAGACGGATTTGGCGATGGTCCTGTCTTTGGGGGCCGTGACGGTGATCTTGTTGCGAAAAACCGTGCGATCCAGCAGATCGCCGAAGCCGTGTTTCGCCAGAACCCTTGCGATTGCCGCAAACCGCTTGACACCCTGGATACGGGTGGCGCTTTTGGAAAAATTCATGCCGGCTCAGTCTTCGGGGGTTCGGCCGCGGCGGCTTTGACGCGCACCCATTTTTTGGCGATTTCAGCGAGCCGGTCCGCTTCGCTGACATAGCTCTCGACATACCCGCAGCGGATGCAGACATAGTTGTCCCGCGCGGCCACCGAAGCCAGGCTGACCGGGATCGAATTGCTGGCGAACGGACCCTTTTTGAGCGGGATATCCGCTCCGGAATACACCTCGTCGGAAGAACATTTGGGGCAGATGCCGGATTTCAAGGTCTTTATCCTTTCTTTTTAAAGGGTGGGGGGAACCGGTGCCTCAATGCTGTCGGTCTTCATTTTGTCACAACCGCGCCGCCAGCCGGCAGCCCTGATCGATGGCCCGCTTGGCGTCCAGCTCCGCCGCCCGCTCGGCGCCGCCGATCAAATGAACCGCCGCACCGCTGGCGGTGAGGTCATGGTAGAGCGCCGCGACCGACACCTGACCGGCACAGACGATAACCGTGTCGACCGCAAGCGTCTGCAACTCGCCCTCGCGTTTGATGGTCAACCCGTTCTGGTCGATCTTTTCGTAGGTCAACCCGTTGAGCATGGTCACGCCGCGCTGTTTCAGGGTTGCCCGATGAATCCACCCGGTGGTTTTCCCGAGGTCTTTGCCCATTTTCGATTCCTTGCGCTGGAGCAGGTAGACCCGGCGCCTGGAGGGCTGCGGCCGGGATGGTTTCAGCGCCAGGCCGCCGGGGTAAGAGTAGGTCCGGTCGATGCCCCATTGCGTGAGAAACCCGTCACGGTCATTTGCCGCGGCAGGGCCGTCGTGGGTGAGAAATTCGGCCACATCGAAACCGATGCCGCCGGCACCGATAATGGCCACTCGTTCGCCGGCCGGTTTCTGCCCTGCGAGCACATCGGGATAGGCGCACACCATGGGGTGATCGATGCCCGGGATCTGCACCCAGCGCGGCGCCACGCCGGTGGCCACCACGATATCGTCGTATCCGGTTTCCAGCAGTTCTTGCGCCGATATCACGGTGCAAAGGTGAACCGTCACCCGGGCGAGTTCCAATTGGCGTTTGAAGTAGCGCAGGGTTTCCTGAAATTCTTCCTTGCCCGGGATTCGGACCGCCAGGTTCAGCTGCCCGCCGAGCGATCCGGTCTTTTCAAAGAGAGTGACCGCATGACCGCGCGCGCCGGCCGTGGCGGCGACTGACAGGCCGGCCGGCCCGCCGCCCACCACCGCAATGCGTTTCCGGCGGTGGACCGGCCGGTAAACGATCCTGGTCTCGTGACAAGCGCGCGGATTTACCAGGCAGGAGGTCATCTTGCCGAGGAAAATGTGATCCAGGCAGGCCTGATTGCAGGCGATGCAGGTATTGATCTCATCGGCGCGTCCCGCGGCGGCCTTGCGGACGAATTCCGGGTCCGCCAGAAATGGCCTGGCCATGGACACCAGGTCGGCGTCCCCGCGCGCCAGAACCGTTTCGACCATCTCGGGCGTGTTGAGCCGGTTGCTGGTAATCAGGGGCACGGTCACCTCTTTTTTCAGCCTGGCCGTTACCCAGGTGAAGGCGGCGCGCGGCACCATGGTGGCAATGGTCGGAATGCGGGCCTCGTGCCACCCGATGCCGGTGTTGATCAGGTCGGCCCCGGCGGCCTGGATAGCGTGGGCCAGCAGCACCACTTCGTCCCACGAGCTGCCCCCCGGTACGAGGTCCAGCATCGACAACCGATAGATGATGATAAACTCGGGGCCGAGCTGCGTGCGAACCTGCCGGACGATCTCGGTCGCAAAGCGGATGCGGTTTTCGAAGGGACCGCCCCAGCGGTCCGTGCGCTGGTTGGTAGCCGGGGCGATGAACTCGTTGATCAGGTAGCCTTCCGATCCCATGATCTCGACGCCGTCGTAGCCGGCTTTTTCGGCCAGCGCGGCGCAGGCGGCAAAGTCCCGGATCTGTTGTTCGACCTCGGCCTCCGCGAGGCCGTGGGGACTGAAGAGGTTGATCGGCGCCTGGATGGCCGACGGCGCGACCAGCTGCGGGTGGAAGGCATAGCGGCCGGCATGCAGGATCTGCATCGCAATTTTGCCGCCGGCCGCATGAACGGCCGCGGTGACGATCCGGTGGTCGTGGACCTCTTCTGCACCGGTGAGCTTGGCGGTGTGCGGCGCCACGCGTCCGGCCGCATTGGGGGCGATACCGCCGGTGACGATCAAACCGGCACCGCCGGCCGCCCGTTCGGCATAAAACGCCGCCAAACGCTGAAAGCCGTCAGGCGCCTCCTCGAGGCCCGTGTGCATCGAGCCCATCAGGACCCGATTCTTGAGGGTGATACGGCCAAACTCGAGCGGGGCCAGCATATGAGGGTAAGGCACCGGATTCATAAAAGACGCTCCAGGGGGTTCTGTCAGCGGCAGGGCCGGGTGGCGGCTGCCGCTTTCCGGTAACAATTCCAGAACTCGGCGGCGATGTCAATCCCGTGGTGGCGTTTCTCGAGGCCGCTTTGGGGTTGTAAAATATATTTTTCCTGATATCGTCAAATCGCCGGCCGGGTTACGGGCAGTCTCACCCACTCAGTGTCCCTCCCTAAATGGACTTTTTTCCGCTGGGCTGCCGGTCGCAGTTGTTTGCCGGCCTTGTCCAGCGAACAACTCCCCATTTATGTATTGGACACTCGGAAGTGCCAAAAAAAAACGCGGATGGCCGCTATTCAAGGAGGCGGAGTATGGCGGAAGAAACAGTGTATGATCTCACCATTATCGGTGGCGGGCCGGGCGGCATGTCGGCCGGAATATATGCGATGCGCGCGGCCCTTAAGACCGCCCTGATCGAAAAGGGCCTGTCCGGGGGACAGGTGGCGATGTCGGCCGAAGTGGAAAACTACCCCGGCTTTGAACACGTCGGCGGCAGTGAACTGTCCGAAAAATTTGCGCAGCACGCCAAGTCGTACGGCCTCGAGACGATCAATCGGGAAGTCAAGGCCCTGGTACCCGGGCTCGATTATCACCGCGTCCACCTCGACAACGGCGACGTACTGGCTTCCCATGCCGTCATCCTGGCCACGGGCGGCAGTCCCCGCAAACTCGATATTCCCGGCGAGGAAGAGTACTACGGCAAAGGCGTGTCATACTGCGCGGTGTGTGACGGCTTTTTTTTCAGAAACAAGACCGTGGTCGTTGTCGGCGGCGGCGACACGGCCGCCGAAGAGGGCCTTTATCTGGCCAAGCTGTGCCGGCAGGTATACCTCGTGCATCGGCGGGATCAACTGCGGGCCGGGATGATTCTTCAGCAGCGGGTCAAGGCCGAGTGCAAGATGGAGGTCATCTGGAATACGGTTGTCACGGCCGTCAAAGCCGACGCTACCGGTGTCACCGCCGTTGAACTCAAAGATGTCAAGACCGGTGAAAAAAGGGACCTGGCCACCGATGGCTTCTTCATCTTCATCGGCTTCGAGCCCAACAACCAGCTGGTGCCGGCCGGCACCAGAATGAATGCCAACGGGTATGTCGTCACCGACGAGAAATGCGAGACCAATACCCCCGGGATATACGTCATCGGCGACTTGCGCGAAAAATATGCCCGTCAGATCGTTATTGCGGCCGCCGATGGCGCGACCGCGGCGCTGGCGGCCGCTCACTACGTGGAGACCACGAAAGCGGCGGCCGCCGATGCCTGCGAGCTGCCGGAAGCCTTGCTGCAGTGAGTTTTCGTGAACCAGCGCCATAAGCGGCCGATCATCGAATTCGGGATAACGGCGGTGATGCTCCTCGGGCTGCCGCCGCTGGGTTTATGGCTGGCGGATATTCCCCTGCCCGCCTACTTCGAATTTCCGCCCGGACCCCGCACCATCGCGCACGCGCCTTTCTCGTGGACGGTTTTCGGCATCTACGCGGTGTTAATTGCCGCAAGCGTCCTGCCGCTGCTGTTCCGGGCCCTGCGATCCGTCCGCCACACACCGTCTAAGCCGGGCCCGGCATCCGTTTTTCCCTGGTGGGGCTGGGCGGGAGCAGCGGCCGGGCTGGTCATGTGGGTGCTGGCCTGGACCCGTTTCAAATGGCTTGCCGGATTCCAGCCGCACACGTTCACCCCGCTGTGGCTGTGTTACATCCTGGTTGCCAATGCGATGAGCGTGCGGCGAAACGGCCGCAGCCTGATGACCTCCCGCCCGGTTTACTTTCTGACCCTTTTTCCCGCCAGCGCGGTGTTCTGGTGGTTTTTCGAGTATCTGAACCGTTTTGTGCAGAACTGGCAGTATGAAGGGGCGCACTCCGGTGCCACGCAGTATTTCTGGTATGCCACCCTTCCTTTCGCCACCGTTCTTCCGGCCGTCCTCTCGACACGGGAGCTGATCCGGCCGCAGCCCTGGCTTCAAAACGGTTTTCGCAATTTTCTGAAACCGCGCTGCCGCCGGCCGCGCCTGGTGGCGGTCGGTGTGCTGATTCTGGCGGCCGCGGGCTTGAGCGGCATCGGCGTGTGGCCCGACACTTTTTTCTCGCTGCTGTGGATCGCCCCGCTCTTGATCATCCTGTCGCTGCAGATTCTGTTCGAAGAGCCGAACCTCTTGACCGAGGTGGCCGCGGGGGACTGGCGCACGGTTGTCGCCAGCGCGCTGGCGGCACTTGTCTGCGGCTGGTTCTGGGAAATGTGGAACGCCGGTAGTCTGGCCCACTGGACCTACAGCGTTCCTTACCTCCAGCGCTTCAAGATTTTCGAAATGCCGGCTTTAGGCTATGCCGGCTACCTGCCCTTCGGTTTGGCGTGCGCCGTTATCGGGGATCTGATCGATCGGACCGGCTGACCGGGGCCGAGCGGCAGCCACCGGCCTGGCTGGCGGGTGGATTGAAAAACCGGTAAAAACGCTTATTTTAGGCCATGATGACGCCGTCGGACGAAACGCCTTGCGGGGAGCCGGCAGCGCGCAAAAAGAATTCCTACCAAAGGTTGGAAAGAGGGGAAAAGCGCCGTGCCGTTTATCTGCATTCCGGGGCTCAAGGGAAAAGTTTTTACCCCCGCCGCCGCTGGCCACCTTCCGAAAAAGCACCCCTGCCGCACGTGCTATTCCTGTCAGCTCTGCAGCGACGAGCGCTGTGCCCTTTGCCGGTCATCGACCGACCGCACGCCGGAGGCGGGGCCACCGGAAGACCCTTCAACCGCCTCATCCTAAAAATTCGCCCCTTCTTCAGCGGGATACCCCCGGTTAGAACCGGGTGTCTTCGTCTATCAGACAAAACCGGCCCTCAGGCACCGGCCTGCGAAAAAAACCGGGCGGGCCGCGACCCGCAAGGGACGGTCATTTGGACAATTTATCCCAGAATGCGCGCGCGCTGTCCCGGCTCGTTTCCGTTGGCGGAGACGTTGCCGGAGTGACGGCCGAAGTGCCGCGCAGGCGGGCAATCCGATCTTGCAGCGGGGGGTGAGTCGAGAAGAGGTTCATGAGATTCCGGCCGGACAGGGGGTTGACGATCAGCATATGAGCCGTTGACGGACTGGCATTCATGGGCAGGCGACCCGAGTAGCTGCCGAGCTTTTCCAGGGCGCTGGCCAACGCCTCCGGATTGCCGCTGATGGCGGCACCCGAAGCGTCCGCCTGGTATTCGCGCGACCGGGAGATGGCCATCTGGATAATCATGGCCGCAATGGGAGCCAGAATGGACATGAAAAGAAGGCCGAGGATGCCCGAACCGCCGTTTTCATCATCGCGGCCGCCACCGAAAATCATCGACCAGCGTGCCATGTTGGCCAGCAGCATGATCGCTCCGGCCAGGGTCGCCGCGATCGAGCCGATCAGAATGTCGCGGTTTTTGACATGCGCCAGTTCGTGGGCCAAAACGCCCGCGATCTCCTGCCGGTTCATGAGCCGCAAGAGACCGTCGGTGACGGCCACCACGGCATTTTCGGGGTTGCGGCCCGTGGCAAAAGCATTGGGTGCCTCGGAGGGGATGACAAAGATTTTCGGCATCGGCAGCCCTGCAGTTTGCGTGAGCTGGCCGACAATGTCGAAGACTTCAGGGGCCTGCTGCCGCGTGGCTTCCCGGGCGCGGTACATTTTAAGGACCAGCTTGTCCGAGTACCAGTAGCTGAAGAAATTCATGCCGGCCGCCAGCACGAGGGCGATGACCATTCCCTGTCGGCCGCCCAGCACTTGCCCGATCCAGATGATGAAAACCGTCAGAGCTGCCAGCAGCAAGGTTGTTTTGATTTGATTGCCCATGGCGACGACATCCTTTCGGGGACAGTTGCAAGTACCATCCCTGAGATTTTTGCACTCAAGCAAACAGGGTTGAGGCCGTGTGTGCGGTCGCCGGCGTCGTACTGGCCCCGCCGCTTTTCCAGCCTTTCCAAATATGAACTTTTAAGCCGGTGTTCAAACAATTATATTTTTTCAGGCTCAATATAAAACGGAATTGGATGATTGCAATTTTCGCCGGCCAACATTTTAACGGATTTGAAATGTTCAAAATCTATAGGCTTTAAGATAAAGATTTTGGCAAGGCCGGAGGGCGGCGGCTGCAGTGTAATACGCCAACGACCGATACCACAGCCAAAATCTTTATCTCAAAGCCTATACTTCGTTGAACAAGTCGGGCGATTATGATAGGATTGCCTTCGCTTGGGCTTGGAAAGGAATCTTCGTCTCTATCAAAAAATCGATATCGATCGGTGTCTATTGGATGCCGATTGCTCCGCTTAAACTTCCGGCGGCGCGTGTCAGGGTTTTGGCTCTGCCGCCGCGCAAGGCGGCGGATCTCTTTTGGTGATGGGGACAAAGATGGAAACGGCTCAAACGAAGACCACACCCGCGCTTATCGATCTGGAAACGGCCAGTCCCGCCATCCGGCACAAATCCGGCCGGCCGGCCGGAAACGGCCGAGGGGACCGGAGGAAAGAAAACGCGTCTCCCCAGGCAGACGGGGCGATTGAAAAGCCGGGTCATGGAAACCGGAGCACTTTGACCAAGGCCTTTCTGGTCAACAAATTAAACTTCATCAATTTTTCCAATCGCACGGTCATCTTAAAGTTCAAGCACACCCGTTTCGATCGCACGTTTACTCTCAACCTCACGCCTCTGCCCTGCCAGGGCGAGCGACTCGACCTGCACTGGCCGCCGGAAGACCGGCTCATCCACCGGCTTAAGCCGTATGTTTTTGATTCTGTGCTGATCACCGACGGCCAGATGCTGATCCGGGCCGAGGCGGAAATCATTTGCATGCATCCGACCGGCATCAGCCTGCGCCTGCCGGAGGTCTGTCATCAAATCAGCAACCGGAAACTGTGCCGGTTCAGCGGCCGGCAGGTCGCGGCCCAAATGACCCAAAGCAGTTCGCTTTTCCGCGGCCGCCTGCTCGACTTCAATGCCGTCACTTTCCGGGTTGAAGTAGAATCGAGCGTCAACCAGGCTTTCGAATGGGTCAATCCCGAAAGCCCGGTCAACCTCATTCTCTCCGAAGGCAGCGACACCTATTATTCGGGCGAGTGCAAAATACTTTGCCACCGGCGCTTGAATACCAAGCGGCACTATGTGCTCGAACCGATCGAGCGCGAGATTCATCGCTACAGGCAAAAAGAGTTTCGCAGCCAACGCCTGGAAATAACCCCCTCACCGGACATTTGCTTCACCCACCCTCTGACGAAAAAGCAGGTATCGCTCAAGGTCGTCGATTTGTCCGGTTCCGGTTTTTCGATCGAAGAGGATGAGGTAAACGCCCAGCTTCTGACGGGGTTGACCCTTCCGGACGTGCAGGTGCGGTTTTCGAACAATGTTTCAGTCCGCTGCAAGGTTCAGGTCGTCTATCGCAAACTCTGCAGCGAGGGCCACAAAGGCGGCTGGTTAAAATGCGGCTTGGCGATTCTCGACATGGACATGGAGAACAACGTCAAACTTTTATCTCTGCTGCATCAGGCCTACAACCGCTATTCATACATAAGCAACAAGGTCGACCTGGATGCGCTGTGGGAGTTCTTTTTCGAGACCGGCTTTATTTATCCGGACAAGTACATTTATATCGAAGCCAACAAGGAGCGCATCAAGACTGTCTATGAAAAGCTCTACACCCAGAGCCCCGGCATCGCCCGGCATTTTATCTACCAGGAGAAAGGACGCATCCTCGGCCACATGGCCATGGTCCGCTTTTACGAAGATGCCTGGCTGGTCCATCATCACTCGGCTAAAAAATCGGCCCTGAACAAGGCCGGCCTGATAGTCTTGAAGCAGATCGGCCGCTTCATCCATGACTCTTGCCGGCTCAACGCCATTCATTTGAAGTATGTGATCATGTACTACCGGCCGAACAATCGCTTCCCCAACCGGGTCTTCGGCGGCGCATGCCAGCAGATTGCCGACCGGCAGTGCTGCTCGATCGACGCTTTTGCTTATTTACATCTTCCGGCCGCGCCGGCCGAGGTGATTCCCAAGCCCTGGGAACTGACGCCGGCTCAGACGGAAGATCTGGCCGAACTGCAGGATTTTTACGAGTATGACTCCGGCGGGCTCATGGTCAACGCGCTGGATTTGAACCCGAACCTGATTGGCCGCACGGGGCTCGAAGAAGAATACCGGCGACTTGGATTCAAAAAGGAGAAGCACATTGTCGCGCTGAAAGACGACGGACAGCTCAAAGCGGTCATTCTGGTCAACGTCACCGATTTCGGCTTTAACCTGTCGAACCTGACCAACTGCATAAAATTCATCGTGGTGGATGCGGAAGGATTGACCAAAGATATTTTCGAGAAGGCGATTTACGCGATCAATGAAAAATATCCTTTCGAGGAACTGACGGTTCTGGTCAATCCGATTTCCTTTGTCGAGGCCATCCAGCAGCCCTACGAAAAAATATACAACATGTGGGCCTTAAACACGCGCATCTCGGACCCTTACTTCCGTTACCTGAAGCGCCTGATGAAGCACATCGATTGAACTCGGGCGCGGCGCCTCAGTTCATGCACCGTGGCGGCCCGATGGGCCAATGACCCGCTCGTCCGAAAACAGAAACTCGGACCAAACTGACGCAGCCGACCCGACCGATTTTCAGGCCGGGCGGCGGCCGCGGCAGGTGATGACCGGCGTGTACGTGAAGCGGCGCGGCGCCTCGATGAATTCCCGCTCGAACTCCGCCCTGAAGCCGTCGAAGCCCCCGTCGTATTCAGCGAAAGGGTAGCCCGAGTTACGGCCGGCAATTTCCACCTTTTTCGTCCAGTTGAAGGCATCGGCTTCCTTGAGGTCGCCGTAAATCAGATGGTGCGCCGTCATATCGACCGCGATGTCGTCAAAACCGAGATCGTAAAGGTAGGCATAGAGTTTACGCCCGACGTAAGGATCGAAGCCGGCGGTTTTTTCAAGCGCCTGCATGATCCCTTTCAAGGTGGTTTCGAGCCGGGTGGGCAGCCCGAAGTGGTTCAGGCAATTGTGATCGAGGTCGATCAGGCAAAGGATGCCGCCGGGCTTGACGATTCGGGCAATGTTTTTGACGATCTCGAAACTCTCGGCGCGGTAGTATTCCAGGACGAAGCGGATCCAGACCAGATCGAAGCGACCGATGTCTTCCAGCGGCCTGCGGATGTCCATCTGACAGAAGCTCAAGCCTTCGGCACTGTAGTTGGAGCGGGCAAACCGGACGCGCTGCGGCGCGATGTCGACCCCGATGGTTTCGGCGCCCGGCTGGGACAAGCGGTTGAGGATAGAGGTCGTTTTTCCCGATCCGCAGCCCAGGTCGGCGATCCGCATGCCGGCGGCGACGCCGGACCACAGCGCCTGAATTTCGACCAGGCGCGGGTCGGTTTTCATGTCCAGGCGCAAGGCCTCCGCATCGCTTTCCATCAGGTAGTCTTTTGGCATTCCCACACCGCGCCTTTTTCCGGTCATCATAACATTTTTATGTTGATTTTTCCGTAATTTACAGTACCAAAGTCCTAATTGTCAATTGGATATTCGACCTTGCGGACGATGGGAGCCGCGAAAAAACGATTTTACTTGACCGGCAGCGGTGGTTATTCTTACGTGTCACCTCTAATTCTTTGATGGCAGACGGCCGCTTGCGGCCCTTGCGGGAGTGGACAAATGAATGATGAAACCAGTTTCGAAGACGACGAGAAAGAAAACGACGGCGAAGATTTCGGCGCACTTCTGGACGCCTACGGCGCGGATTTCGACGGCAGTGTCCGGGTGGGCGATAAGATCAATGGCAAAATCATCGCCATCGGCGCCGACACGGTCTTCGTCGATACCGGGACGAAAATCGACGGGCTCGTGGACAAGAAAGAACTGCTGGACGACAAGGGCCAACTGCCCTACGGCGTCGGAGAAAGGCTCGAACTCTTTGTCGTTGCCGCCGATGAAGGCGAGATCAGGCTTTCACGCGCCTTGTCGGGCATCGGCGGCCTGCAGCTCCTGACGGATGCTTTTCACAACCGCATTCCGGTCGAGGGGCGGGTGATCGAAACCTGCAAGGGCGGTTTCCGCGTGGCCGTGATGCAGCGCACCGCTTTTTGTCCGATCAGCCAGATGGATGTGAAATACGTCGATGCGCCGGAAAACTATGTCGGGGAAACCCTGCTCTTTTCCATCACGCAGTTTGAGGACAAGGGGCGCAATATCGTGCTTTCGCGGCGCAAACTTCTGGAGCGCGAGCAGCAAAAGGCGCGCGAGGCTTTTCTCACCACGCTGACGACCGGTGCGGTGCTGACCGGCGCCGTTTCCCGGCTGATGCCCTATGGGGCGTTCGTGGAGTTGATCCCCGGGCTCGAGGGGATGGTGCACATTTCGGAGCTGAGCTGGTCGCGGCTCGAGAAACCCGAGGAAGCCGTGCGGCCCGGCGACCGGATTCAGGTTAAAGTCATCGGCATTGAGGCCGGTGAGGGTGCGGCGCGCGAGAAAATAGCGCTATCCGTCAAGCAAGTGACGGGTGATCCCTGGACGGATGTTCTCGACCGGTTTCAGCCGCAAGACCTGATCCAGGGCAAAGTCACCCGCTGCGCCCCGTTCGGGGCCTTTGTCGAAATCGCGCCGGGAATAGAGGGGTTGGTCCACATCAGTGAAATGAGTTTCGTGAAAAGGGTCCAGAAGCCGACCGACATCGTCACGCCCGGTGAAACGGTCACCGTCATGGTCAAGGCGATCGATAGTGAAAAACGCCGGGTTTCCCTGAGTATTCGTGAGACCCAGGGCGACCCGTGGGCCGAGGTGTCGGAAAGATACCCCGTGGGCCGCAATGTCAGCGGGGTGGTCGAAAAAAAGGAAAATTTCGGTTATTTTGTCACGCTCGAGCCGGGGGTGACCGGGCTGCTGCCCAAATCGAAGATCGGCAAGGCGAGCGACCCGGCGGCCTTCGACAAACTGAAAGCGGGCAGCCCGGTCACGGTCGTCATCGATGCGGTCGACAGCCGCAACCGCAAGGTGACGCTCGCTCCGGCTGATGCCGGTGCAGACGAAAACTGGCAGAAGTATGCCGCAGGTACGCCCGCCGCCCTAAGCCCTCTGGGCGAAAAGCTGCAACGCGCGCTCTCCGGTAAAAAGAGCGAATGACTATCGTCGAAGCGGAAAACATCCGCAAGACATACCGGATCGATAATCGCGAGATAGCGGTTATAAAAGACGTGTCACTGGCGGTGCCGACCGGAGAATTTTTGGTGGTCAACGGCCAAAGCGGCAGCGGAAAGACAACCCTGCTCAGCCTGCTGTCCGGCCTGGACCAGCCGTCGGCCGGCAGAATTCTTATCCAGGGCCGTGACATCACGCTCTTTACCGAGGACCAGCTGGCCCCGCTGCGCAATCAGTTTTTTGGCTTCGTCTTTCAAGCCTTCCACCTCGTGCCCTCGCTGACGGCGCTGGAAAACGTCATGTTTCCGGCCGAACTCAGACGCGATCGCACGGCGGGTGAAAGAGCCAGCGCCTTGCTGCGGCGGGTCGGCCTGGCGACCAGGCAAAACAATTTACCGCACCAGCTTTCGGGCGGGGAGATGCAGCGTGTCGCCATCTGCCGGGCGCTCATCAATCACCCGGCGATCCTATTTGCCGACGAGCCGACCGGAAACCTCGATTCCGAAAACGGACGGGCCATATTGCACCTGCTCCTGGAATTTCACCGGGAGGAGAAAACCACGCTGATCATGGTGACGCACAATCGGGAAATCGCCGCCATGGCCGATCGCGTCGTCCAACTCGATGACGGCCGCATCAGCGGTGACCGGCGAGGACGGGCGGCGCATGCCAAAGCTGAAATTCATTCTGCGTGACATAAACCGCAACCGCGGCCAAGCCCTGGTATTTTTACTGTGCGTCGCGCTCGCCTTCGTGACGCTCGTGGCGGTAAACGGGTTTTCCGAGAGTATCGACACCGCTTTGTCAAAAGATGCGCAGGCCCTGCAGGCGGCCGATATCATCGCGCATTCCCGCCAGGAGCTGTCTTCCGGTCTGGTTCGAGAAATTGCACGGATGGAAAATGAGGGGGTGCTCGAAAGTGCCCGCACCTATGAGTTCTACTCTGTCGCCCGCAGCGCGGGGGGCGAGCGGTCACTGCTGTCGAATATCAAGGCGGTCGCAAAAGGCTATCCCTTCTATGGTCGCTTAGAGCTGGCCTCGGGGCGGTCCTTGGCCGAAGTGCTGCTCCCGGGCCGCATCGTCGTTGCGCCGCTTTTGCTCGAGCGGCTGGAACTTCAGGTGGGTGACCGGCTGACCATCGGCCATGCCACCTTGACCATTGCCGATGTCGTGCTCACGGAGTCCGATCGACCCGTCGATGCGCTGGCACTCGGACCCCGGATATTCGTATCGGCCGGAGATCTCGGTCGCATCGACCTGATCGGAAAAGGCAGTCGCGTGCGCTATGCGGTGTTGATCAAGGTCGCCGATCCGGCGCGCTTGAACCGCCTGGCCGATGCTCTCAGCGCGGCCGCGGATCCGGTACAGGAGCGTGTCGACACCTATCGAACCGCTCCGTCGGGCGTGAAACGCTTCTTCGACAATTTTATTTTTTTCCTCAACCTGATCGGTATCTTCACGCTGCTGTTGGCCGGCATCGGCATTTACACGACCCTGAGCGCCTACCTGAAAGAAAAGGAAAATACCATTGCCATCATGAAAGCGGTCGGCGCTTCCGGTCGCTTCATTTTGACCCATTTCATTCTCGGCCTGCTGTTCATCAGTCTGATCGGGACAGGACTCGGTCTTGCATTTGGCTTGGTGGCCCAGGAGATCATCCCCGCGCTCCTGTCCGGCCTCATCCCCCCGCAGATCGAGTTGTCGCTTTCCCGGACCGGTATACTGGAGGGGGTATTTGTGGGCATTGTCGGGGTGGTTCTTTTTGCATTTCTGCCGCTGTATCGCCTGCGGGGCATCAAACCGGCCGATATCTTCAGAAAAGACGACCGGCGGCTAGCGGTCAGGCGCTCCTATTTCCTGATCCTTTTGATGATCAGCGCCTTGTTTACCGGCATGGTCTTGTGGCAACTGCAGGTCGTGAGCAGCGGGCTGATCTTCGTCATCTCCGTTGTCGGGTTCATTGGGATGACGGCGGCCCTTGCGCAGGCCAGCCTGTCGATTCTGCGCCGCCTGCCCTTTAAGTCATTGATCCTGCGTCAGGCTGTGAAAGGCCTTTTTCGGCCGCGCAATGCCACCCGGCCGACTATCATTACCTTGAGCGTCTCCCTGGCCGCGGTTTTCACCATATACGGGCTCGAGACCAATCTCGACCGGCAGTTTGTCCAGACCTATCCGCCCGATGCGCCCAATCTTTTTTTCCTGGACATTCAGCCGGATCAGCAGGCTGACTTCGAGCGGACGCTGGGAATCAAAACGCGCTATTTTCCCATTGTCCGCGCCAGAATTCTCTCGGTCAACGGCCAACTCATCGATCGCGACAAGGAAAGGCAACGGCGCCGCGGAGACAATCTCGCCCGCACCTTCAACCTGACATTTCGAAATGATTTGCTGGAGGACGAAAGTATCGAAGCCGGCCGCGGCCTTTTCCGATCGGACTGGCGCGAGGCCCAGGTATCGGTCCTGGACACGGTGGTCAACCTGCACCACCTTGAGATCGGCGACCGGATGGTCTTCCGGATTCAAGGCATTGACCTTGAGGCGAGGATTTCGAGTATCCGCAGCCGCACCCGGGAATCCCTTAAACCATTTTTTTATTTCGTGTTTCAAGAAGACACGCTGAAAGACGCACCGCAAACGATTTTCACGGCCGTTCGGGTCGACCAGAGCCGCATCGCCGGCATCCAAAGCGCCATCATCGAAAAATTTCCAAATGTCAGCGTGATCGACATGACGGAGACCATCAAAACTTTTGCCGGCATTTCCCGCAAGCTCTCCCGAACCACCCGGTTTTTTGCGGCCTTTGGCATCCTGGCCGGCCTGCTGATAACAGTCAGCTCGGTTCTTGCCACCCGCCTGGCCCGGACGAGGGAAGCGGTTTACTATCAGGTGCTGGGCGCCAGAACCCGTTTTGTCGCCGGGGTCTTCGCTCTGGAAAATCTGATTCTCGGAGGGCTCAGTGGACTTCTCGCCCTGGTGATTTCGCAAATGGCGTCCTGGATCATCATCGCCAAGGTGTTTGATATCCCCTTTAAACCGTTTGCCGGAGCCGCTATTCTGATGACGGCCGCGGCCACGCTGCTGGTAATGGCTGCCGGTTTGCTGCCTTCCTGTACGATGTTGCGGCAAAAGCCGGTGGCTTTTCTGCGCGAGCAGACCCATGGGTGACATGCCCGTTAACTTAGCAAGTGATCATTTCATGAATCGCAAGGGGCCAATGCCAATGAAAACGACCGGGACCTTCCTCCATGTGGCCGTGGGTCTGTGCCTGATGCTGGCGGCCTGCGGCCAGGAACAGCCGCCGCGTCCGACGCCGGCAACCGGGCCTGCCGGCACCATTGTCGCCGTGGGCGACAGCCTGACGGAGGGTCTGGGCGTGCCGGAGGAAAAGGCCTACCCGGCGCTGCTGCAACAGGCACTGAAAGACAAAGGATACGATTACCGGGTTGTCAACGCCGGCATCAGCGGGGAGACGAGCAGCGGTGCCCGCTCCAGGGTGGAGTGGGTCCTGCGTTTGGCGCCGGATATTGTCATTCTGGAGACCGGTGCCAATGATGGCCTGCGCGGAGTGGACCCCGGGTTGATCCGTCGCAATATCGCCGAAATGATCGATGTTTTCACCAAGGCGGGCGTCGTGGTCGTTCTGGCGGGTATGAAAGCGTTGCCCAACCTGGGTCCGGCCTACAGCAAGATGTTTGCGGACGTTTATACCGATGTCGCCCGCGACGGCGACCTTATCCTGATTCCTTTTTTTCTCGAAGGCGTGGCCGGAATTTCCGGGTTGAACCAGCCCGATGGAATCCATCCGACGGCGCAGGGGTATGCAAAGGTGGTGGAGCACATTCTGCCCTATGTCATCCAGGCCGTTGCCCGGCACCAGAAACAGTCGCGCTGAGCGCTTCGATCGACCAGTCAACTCGACGGGATACCGCACCATGACGAATCAGCCCTACGCCTACGATCTGGATGAGGCCCAGATCCGGCGCGAACGCCAAAAAGCGCGCGACATTCGGCAGACGCAGTGGTGGAAACGACGCTTGGCCAAAGGCATCTGTCACTATTGCCACCGCCCAACACCGGCCGCAGAACTGACAATGGATCACATTGTGCCGATCGCGCGCGGCGGTCGCAGCACCCGGGGCAATCTGGCGGCGGCCTGCAAGGCCTGCAACAACAAAAAGAAGCAGTTGCTGCCGATGGAGTGGCAAGAGTACCTCGCCGGATTCGAGCCCCCGAAGTTCTGAATGCCGGGCGGTGGCCCATTTTCCAAGGATTGCCGCTGTTTTAGTGCTTTACAGCCCTCTAAATCCATGGTAAATATTTGCTTTTGTCACCCAACTTCCGGGTAAAAGGCGAAGAGATGAAAAAGAAAGATGTCGAATTTTTCAAGGAGCTTCTCACCAGGAGACTCGATGAGTTGCTGAATCAGGCCGACAATACCGTTTCAGGGATGACCTCGCCCAAGGAAAACTTTCCGGACCCCACCGACCGGGCCTCGCTCGAGGCGGATCGGAATTTCATGTTGCGCATCCGCGACCGCGAGCACAAGCTCATCAAGAAAATAAAAAAAGCCCTGGAACGCATCGAGAACGGCACCTTCGGAATCTGCGAAGCCTGCGGCGAGGAAATCTCGATCAAACGCCTGAAAGCCAGACCGGTGACATCGCAGTGCATTGAATGCAAGTCCAAAGAAGAGGCTTTGGAGAAAGCCCTTGGATTGTAGCGCACCAAAGGGAATCGATTTACACGTTCATTCCTCAGCTTCAGACGGGACCCTCACACCGGCTCAAATTATAGCCCTGGCCCAGGCCCAGCACCTCGGGGCGATTGCCATTACCGATCACGACACCATCGATGGTGTCACCGCAGCGCTCGAGGCCGGCATACCGCCCGCCCTTCACTTCCTGACCGGCGTCGAACTCAGTGCGGCGCCACCTTCTATCTGCACTCGTGTTGGAAGCTTTCACATCCTGGGCTATGGCCTGCGCGTCGACGACGAGGCGTTGAACCGGGCCCTTCTGGTGTTGCAACAGGCGCGTGAGAACCGAAACCCCGCCATTATCGAACGGCTTGGCCGGCTCGGCTTTGACCTGACGCTGGCCGATGTCCTTGCGCTGGCCGGTGACGGGCAGATCGGCCGCCCCCACATCGCCCGGCTCATGCTGCAAAAAGGGTATGTGCACTCTATTGATGAGGCTTTCGACCGCTATCTGGGCGCCGGCCAGCCGGCCTATGTCGACAAGTACCGTATCGCCTGCCGACATGCGCTCGACCTCATTCGCGGTGCCGGCGGCATTCCGGTTCTGGCCCATCCCTACCTTCTTGGAATCGCGGATAACGCAGAATTCGAGCGACTGATCGTTGCACTGAAACAAATCGGACTCGAGGGAATCGAAGCCTTTTACCCGGAGCATCCGCGATCGGCAACCGAATTTTACTGCGCCCTGGCAAAACGGCATCACCTCCTGATAACCGGCGGCACCGATTTTCACGGCAGCCTGAAACCCGAGGTTCAGCTGGGTGTCGGCACGGGCGATTTCAGCGTCCCTTTCGAGCTTTACGAGCGGCTGATCGATCGTCTGGCGCAACAAGACAGGACATATAGTCTTTAACATAAAGATTTTGGCAGGGCCGGAGGGCGGCGGCTGTATAGTCTGCGCCAACGACCGATACCACCGCCAGAACCTTTATCATAAAGCCTATGTGTACGGTTTCATTAGATGCAGCTAAAAGGGTTCATGCAAAAGTTGGGCTACCATTTCACTGACGAGGCCCTCATTTCCGAGGCCTTCCGCCACAGCTCCTATGTCAACGAACAGGCCGACGGCAATTTAAGGGACAACGAGTGTCTGGAGTTTCTTGGAGATGCGGTGTTGAACCTGGTCGTGGGATACCTTTTGATGCAACGCTATCCGGAGGTCAAGGAGGGTGATCTTTCGCGGATGCGGGCGGCCCTGGTCAACGAATCGCAGTTGGCCGACATTGCCCGCCGGATCGATCTCGGTGCCCACATCTTGCTCGGCAAGGGCGAGTCGCTGAGCAACGGGCAGGATAAAAATTCCATTCTGGCCGATACCTTCGAGGCGGTCGTCGCCGCCGTTTTTCTTGACGGCGGTTTCAACGCCGCTTACCAGATTATCGACAGCCACCTGGCGCCTTACATGGAAGAAATTCAGGCGATCGATTCCAGTCAGGACTTCAAGAGCCAGCTGCAGGAACTGGTCCAGGTCAACCGGCAGCAGATGCCGGCCTACGACGTGATCGGTGAAAATGGCCCTGATCACGACAAGACCTTCTGCGTCCGGTTGCAGGTGCTGGATTCGACCACCGAAGGCCGCGGGAAAAGCAAGAAACAGGCCGAACAGGATGCCGCCCGACGGGCCATTATACGCCTCCGCAAGTCCCAGCCAAAAGTCCAGCCATAAGTCGTTTGTGGCCCACGGAACTTTGCCGCGCGGCGGCCGCGAAGGGTCTCCGGGGCCGGGAGGCCGAAGCGTCCGGTCGGCAAAATGCGATGCAACCTATTTTTAAACCCTTGATTGTGCCCGTCTTTTTACCGCATGCCGGCTGCCCCCACCGTTGTGTCTTCTGCAATCAGCATGCGATTACCCGTGCGGCGCCCGGCCTGCCCCCGGAGGCCGAACTGGAAAACGCGATTGTCCGATTTTTAAGCTACAGCCCCAAGCGGCATTCGACAATCCAGATCGCTTTTTTCGGCGGTAATTTTTTGGGACAGGACACGGCCGCCGTGAAAGCCTGCCTGACGCTGGCACAACGGTTTGTAGACGACGGCCGCGTCGAGAGCATCCGCTTTTCGACGCGGCCGGACACGATCGACCGGCAGCGGCTGGATGTGCTGGCCGGTTATCGGGTCCGGACTATCGAACTCGGCGCCCAGTCGATGGCCGACGCGGTGCTTGGCCGATCACGGCGGGGGCACACGGCCGCGCAAACCACGGCGGCGGTGAAGCGGCTCAAGGCCGAGGGCTATGCGGTCGGTCTGCAGATGATGGTTGGTCTGCCGGGCGACACCGCCGGGCGCGCCGTTGAGTCCGCTCAGCGGCTGGCCGACCTTCACCCCGATTTCATCCGGATCTACCCGACGATTGTTTTGAAAGGAAGCCTTCTGGCCGCCTGGTATCATGCCGGCCGCTACACGCCCTTATCCCTGGAAAACGCCATCGAGCTGGTGAAAGAGCTTTATCTGATTTTTTACCGGAATGACGTGCCGGTCGTGCGCATGGGGCTGCAGGCCGCGGGAGACCTGATCACGGATGACGAGGTTGTGGCCGGGCCCTGCCATCCGGCCTTCGGTCACCTGGTCCACGCGGCCCTGTTTCTGGAAATGGCCGATCGGCTCCTCTCACACCGGTCGCGGGATTGGGCGACGACGACGGTCGTCTTGCAGTCCCATCCCCGCAGCGTCTCGAAGCTGAACGGATTGAAACGCGGCAATATCGAGGTCTTGCGCCGGCAATATCAGCTGCGGCATCTGGCCGTCGAATCGGACCCCTTTTTGCCGGAAGACGGGTTGCGGCTGCGCGGCGGTGAAGCGGTCGTCACTTACCGAGACCTGGCCGTGCGGCCCCCGTCCTGATCTTCGGGCCTGCACCGCGAGGATGCGGAAGATACCGGTAATGGGGAGCCATTTTTTTCCAAACCGCCGCCATTTGTATTACAGCGCGGATGCGCCAGCGGGGCAATCATGAGAAAGGGCGACATGCGTCTGCGGGTGATTCTATTGGTCCTGTCCCTGCTGGCGGTCTTTTCGGCGGCGGCCGGCGGTTATCTCTATTACTCGGCCGTTAACGCCGCCGCCTTGACGGAAGCCGAAAGACAGGCACGGGTGCGGTTGGAAATTCTGACGAAGAGCATTTCTTCCTCTCTTCTGGAAAACACCAGGGTGGTGCGGTCACTGGCAGAGATGGAGGTATTTTCCGAAGCCCTCACCGATCCCTCTCAGCCAGTGATCGACAAGGCCAACTCGACCCTGGATCATTTCAAAAGAACATTCGAAGTGGATGTCTGCTACTTGATGGATGCGAAAGGCACCACGATCGCTTCGAGCAATCGGCACGACGCGGACAGCTTCGTGAACAAAAATTTTTCGTTTCGGCCCTATTTCAAGAAAGCCATTCAGGGCTGGCCGTCAGCCTACCTGGCCCTGGGCATCACCTCCGAAAAACGCGGGGTTTACAACAGCCATCCGGTGTACGGTCCGGGCAGCGAAGACCCGGTCGGGATTCTGGTCATCAAATCCTCGGTCGATGTCATCGAAAACCGGTTGGGTCTGACCAGCGACGACATCGTGCTGGTGACCGATCCCCGGGGAGTGATCTTCATATCGAATCGGGGCGACTGGCTCTTTCAGCTCGCCTGGAAGGTGCCCCAGAAAGAGATGAAAAAAATTGCCGCGGACCGACAGTTCGGCATCGGTCCCTGGAAGTGGATCGGACTCGAACTGAATGAACAAAACCGGGATGTGATGCTGGCCGGCGAACGCTATCTGATCGACCAGGTCGAATTCGACGAATTTCCGGGCTGGAAGGTGGTTTTGCTGCGCAGCCACCGGGCCATTTCCAGGTCGATATCCGCGCCGTTGATCCGCATTACCGGGCCGGTGGTGCTCGCCTTGTGCCTGTTGATCGGCGGCTCGGTGTTATTTTTATATCGCAAGGCCAGCCAGGAGATCTCCCACCGGCGCTCGATGGAAAAGGCCCTGCGCGAGAGCGAGGAACGCTACCGCTCCCTGTACAACCGCACTCCTGCCATGCTGCACTCCATCGACACCGATGGCCGCCTGGTCAGTGTCAGCGACTTCTGGGCCGAAGTCTTGGGGTGCGGCAGATCGGAGGCCATCGGCAAGAAGTTGACCGATTTCATGACCGAGACCTCTCGCCGGTATGCCGAGGAGGAGGTTTTTCCCGCTTTTTTCAGAAACGGCAGCTGCAAGGAAGTTTCCTACCGGTTCGTCAAGAAAGACGGCCGCGAGATCGATATCCTGCTGTCGGCCATTGCCGACCGGGACGCCGCCGGCAAAATGACCCGAACCCTGGCCGTATCGATCGATGTGACCGAGCGCAAACGGGCCGAAGAAGCCCTCGAGCAGGCCAAGGAGGAATTGAGCCGCTACTCCAGGGACCTCGAGCGCCAGGTCCACCTGCGCACCAGGGAAATCAGCGACATCCTCAAGTACACACCGGCCATCGTTTACTTCAAAGACAACCAGGGACGCTATCTTCTCGCCAACTCGCGCTACGAGCAGCTTTTTGGCGTGAAGAACGAGGAGGTTCGGGGCCGGACCGACGAAGAGGTGCTGCCGGCCGAGGTGGCCGTCCAGTTTCGTCGCCACGACAGCGACGTGCTAAGCGAAAGACGCTCGCAGCAGGTCGAAGAACGGATTTTGCACGGCGATGGCATTCATACCTACCTGTCGGTCAAGTTCCCGGTGTACGACGAGACCGGTGAGCCCCGCGGCATGTGCAGCATCGCCACCGACATCACCGTGGCCAAAAAAGCCCAGGATCAACTCCGCCGGCTATCGGGGAGCATTCTGGCCAACCAGGAAATAGAACGCGCGGCGATCGCCAGGGAGCTTCACGATGAACTCGGCCAGGTGTTGACGGCGCTGCGCATGGATGCCGTCTGGCTCCAGGAACACTTCAAGGCCTGCGATGCCCGGGCGGCCGAGCGGGCATTGACAATGTCCCACCTGATCGATAGAACCATTGCAGACGTGCGCAATCTGGCTTTTCGCCTCAGGCCCGGCATTTTGGACGACCTGGGCCTGGTCGATGCACTGGAGCTGTTCACCACCGACTTCGAAAAGCGCACCGGCATCACCTGCGCTTTCGAGCATGGCAGCATTCCCGCCTGCAGTGAAACCGTGTCGACCGCCGCCTACCGGATCGTACAGGAAGCCTTGACCAATGTGGCCCGGTATGCCGCCGCCGGCCACGTAGATGTTCGGCTGGAGCTGACCAACGGAAGTTTGAAACTGGTGGTGACCGATGACGGCCGCGGTTTCGATACGGCCGCCCTGGGCGAAAACGAGGGCCTGGGTCTGGTCGGCATGACCGAAAGGGCCATACTGGCCGGCGGTCGGTTGGAAATCGTTTCCACACCGGGCAAGGGCACACGGGTTTCTCTCGACGTGCCCCTGGAAGGTGCCCAAGTAACTTGAGGGCTGCCGCTGCATGATCAAAGTCCTTTTAGCAGACGACCACAGTATCGTTCGCGCCGGTTTGCGCCGGCTGATCGAAGAGAGCGGTGACATGGAGGTGATTGCCGAGGCCGCGGATGGGCGCGAAGCCCTGCGCGCGGTGGAAGCGCAAGTGCCTGACGTGGCCGTGGTGGACATTTCCATGCCCGGTCTGGATGGCCTCGAGGTCATCAGCCGGCTCAACG
This sequence comes from Desulfobacterales bacterium, assembly GCA_049281435.1. GTDB lineage: Bacteria > Desulfobacterota > Desulfobacteria > Desulfobacterales > SG8-13 > JARFQH01. The sequence continues at coordinate 12,772 of JBAPSB010000313.1, read as the reverse complement.
ATCTTTATCCGAAACTGCCGGTCCTGGTGCTGACCATGCACGAGGAAGGACAGTACGTGGTGCGGGCGATCGAGGCCGGGGCGATGGGCTATATCACCAAACAGTCCGCCCCCGAGCAGCTGGTCAACGCCATCCGCCGCGTCATCGGCGGCAGTCGCTACCTCACCGACGAGGCGGCCGAAGCCCTCGCCCTGAGAGTCGCGCGCGGCAAGAAGGGGCAAACGGCCCTGGACGCGCTGTCCCTGCGCGAATTGCAGGTCCTCAGGCGCCTTGCCATGGGCAACACCAACCGCGAGATTGCTTCGATATACGGCATCAGCATCAAAACCGTCGACACTTACCGCTACCGCCTGCTGAAGAAACTCGATTTGCGCAACAATGCCGAACTGTCGCGGTTTGCCATCAAGAAGCGCCTGATCGACTTATAGCGTGTGTCCATGGTCTCGCTTATAGCGGCATCTCCGCGGGTTTCCGGTTGCGGAGCACATATAAAAAGTACGCATTGCCGCAAATCCCGCCGGGCGGGACGGCCTCGCCCTGCGAACAACGCCATAGTTATGAAGTGGACACTCGAGAAGTGCTTAAAATGATCGCGGATGGGCCCTATCTCGCCGTTTGCGGCACCCTGTCTTGTTCGCGTAAGAAATTTTCTGATAGAAAATTCAGGTTTTTTCGCACATGAAATTCAGAAGATTATGAATTTACACGTTTATTGAGATAGAGTATAAAGAGGGGCAATGTCAAAGATTTGACAGTTCTCAAACCTTAAAAAGGAGGAGTTTGAATGAAGAAACATCTCGTTATCGGACTACTGGCTATGGCCCTCATTGCGTTGGGGATCACCCCGGCTCCGGCCGCCGACTACAACATCAAGATCGGCGGCGGCCCCACCGGCGGCACCTTCAACACCTTCACCAACGCCATGGCGGTTTACGTGCCAAAGGTAAATCCCAACATCAAGGCCTCGTCAGTTGGTTCCGGCGGTTCGGTGGAGAACCTCAAGCGCATTCACAACGGCGAGTCCGATTTTGGGCTTTGCTATGCCGTGGACAGCGCTCTGGGATCTGCGGGCAAGCTGCCGCAGGATGACGTCAAGTACGCCAACATCCGCTCCATGGGGTATCTCTACGGCGCCCCAGCCCAGCTGGTGGTGCGGGCCGACAGCGGCATCAAGAGTGCCATGGACCTCAAGGGAAAACGTGTGGCTCTCGGCAATGCCGGATCCGGCGCCGCTGCCAGCGCGGAGCGTTTCTTCCGCCACATCGGCCTCTGGGACAACTTCAATCCGGACTTCCTGGGGTACAGCCAGGCGGCCAGTGCCTTCCAGGACGGCAAACTTGATGCCTTCTGGGTACTGGTCGGCTATCCCAACCGGTCCATTATCGAAGCCGCCGTCCAAGTCAAGATCGCCCTGGTGGACGTGGGCGTCGAGGCCGAGAAGACCGGCTTCTACAAGGAATTTGCCTATTCACCGGCCATCATTCCGGCAGGTACCTACGGCAAGGACATGCCGGCAACCAAGAGCTTCCAAGACGCCTGCATATTGACCACCAACAAGGACATGCCCGAGGACCTGGTCTATACGATCATGAAAACCCTGTGGTCCAAAGCGGGCATGGAAGCCATGGTGATGGCCAAAAAGGAATTTAAAGAAATGAATATGGAAAACGCCTTTGACGGCGCTTCAGTTCCCCTGCATCCGGGAGCGGTCAAGTTCTGGAAAGAGCAAGGTAAAGAGATTCCGGCCAACTTGATGCCCTAAGTCAACCTGCGGGCGAAGTGCGGGGAAGCGCTGATGGCGCTTCCCCCATTCCCTTTTTATCGGAATTGTAAGCAGCGCAAGCCGGCTGCGCGAGGAAAACGACATGACAGAGCCAGAAGTTCCCACTACGGCAGTCGACCAGGAAAAACTGAAGGAGATCATCAGCAAGGACTCCAAGTCCGGCCGATCCCTGATCGGCTTCTGGTACTGGCTGGTCTCCAGCCTGGCCGTCGGCATGGTGCTGTTTTACATGTACTGCGCCGCCACACCGGTGGACACCCAGTATTTCCTCGGCTTGTACGTGATGCTCACCTACGTGTTGATTTTCCTCAACTACCCCTTCACCGCCAACACGCCGCAAAAACTCGGGTATTACATTGACGGCGCTATCCCTTTCCTGACGCTTTTTCTAATTTTCTATTTCGTGCTCCATTTCCTATTGGGCACCCGGGGCGCCCGGGAGCCTTTTACCGGCGTGAGCTGGTTTTACGCTATTGTCAGCCTGGCGGCGGCCGGCGTCTTTTTCGCCCCGATCCGCCACTGGGGCAAAAACGACGGCAAGGCACCCATCGCAATGGACCTCTTCCTAACCTTGGCTGCCGTTTTCGTGGTGGGATATTATATCGTCGAGTATGCGGCCATCAACTACCGTATGGGCTCCGAGACGCCTTTGGACACGGCCATAAGCTTCGTCGGCATCCTGGTATCCCTGGATGTGGCGCGCCGGGTGCTGGGGTGGTCCATGACCCTGGTGGGCGTTGCTTTCCTGCTGTACGCCTTCTACGGCGACCTACTCCACAGCGTGCCGGTGATCGATGCCTTTGCCCACACCGGGTTTAAAATCGACCGCGCCCTGAACCACATCTACTACAAGCAGGAGGGCGTCTTCGGCATCATGGCCTCTGTGCTGGTGACCTACGTGATCCTGTTTATTTTCTTCGGGTCCTTCCTGAAATTCTCCGGCGCCAGCCGCTTCTTTATAGACCTGCCCATGGCGCTGGCCGGCAAGGCGGTCGGCGGACCGGCCAAAGTCGCCGTGATGGCCTCCGGTTTTTTCGGCTCGGTGTCTGGTTCGGCCATCGCCAACACCGTTTCCACCGGCGCCTTCACCATACCCCTGATGAAAAAGGCCGGTTTCCGGCCGCACGTGGCCGGCGCCATCGAGCCGTCCGCGTCCATCGGCGGCATGTTCATGCCGCCCATTATGGGTGCCGGCGGATTCATCATGGCCGAAATGACCGAGATCCCCTACGTTAAGATCATGCTCATGGCCATTTTTCCGGCCGTGATCTACTTCCTGTCGGTGTTCGTGATGGTCCACTACGAGGCCAAGCGCTACGGCCTGGTGGGCATTCGGGAAGAAAACGCACCCACCGCCTGGATGATCCTCAAACAGCAGTGGTTCATGTCGGTGCCCCTGGTCATCATCGTGGTGATGATGCTCCTGGGCTATTCGCCGGGGTATGCGGCCTTCTGGTCGATCCTCTCGTGTGTCGGCGTGAGCTGGCTTACCAAGGACAGCCGCATGGGGCCTAAGGAAATCTTCGCCGCCATGAACGAGGGCGCCCGCGCCACGTTGATCATCGGGGCGACGGTCGGGGTGATCGGCATCATCGTCGGCACGATTCAGCTGACCGGCATCGGCCTGCGGTTCTCGCAAATCATCATCGAGCTGTCGGCCGGCAACCTGATCATCGCCATCCTGCTGGTCGGCCTGGCGTCCCTGGTGCTCGGCATGGGTGTGCCGGTGACCGCGGCCTACCTGATCACGGCGGTTCTGGCCGTTGGCGCCCTGGCCGACATGATCACCCGCAGCCAGTGGGGCGTGGGGTTTATGGAACTGCAGCTGCCCCTGGGCGAGCTCTTGCCCGGTGATCCGCAACGCGATCTGGTCATGGGCCAGGTGGCCTGGGCATTGATCGCATCGCACATGATCGTCTACTGGTTCAGCCAGGACTCCAACATCACGCCGCCGGTGTGCGTGGCGGCTTATGCCGGGGCGGCCATCGCCGGCTCGGATCCCTGGAAAACGGGCTGGACCGCGTTCAAGTTTGCCAAGATGCTCTATGTGGGACCGTTTCTGTTTGCCTTTTCGCCGGGATTTCTGTTGGGGGGACCCGGAAATATCATGCCCTGGTACCAGGTCATCTCAACCGGAATCACCATCATCCTGGGGACCATTGCTTTCGGCAGCATGACCATGGGGTATTTCCTCTGCGCCACGACTATCCTGGAGTGGGTCATCTGCGCCGTGGCCACGCTGATTCTTTTCTTTCCGCACATGGTCATGTCGGTCACCGGCATCGACGTGCCGACCTTCATCGTGGACGCCTCCGGCATCGCCTTGTGGGTCCTGGTTTACTTCATGCAAAAGATCCGCATCCGCAAGGACCCGACCCTGACCCTGCCGATCGACGAGCGCAAGAAGCTCAAAAAACAACAGACCGCCGCCGCCAATGCGCATTAAAGAATTTCAAAAGCAGAAAAGGGGCACGGCTTGCCGTGCCCCTTTTCTGCTTTTGCCATAAATTGTGCCCGCAATTTATCTACATATCCATTTTGAAAAACTGCTCCGGTTCGGTGGCCACGCCCGGCCTGGGCGTGTACTGGGTCGGATCGGTACCCTCCTTGAAACATTCGGAAATCGTTTTCTGAGACTCGGCGACCGGCAGCAGACCGGTTTCGGCATCGATGCGGGTGAACACGACGCCTTCGGGCACTTGAAATTCCTGTATGGGCCTGCCCGCCAGAATGCGCTCCATGAAGCCGACCCAGATCGGGCTGGCCGCCTGGGAGCCGGTCTCCAGCTGGCCCAGCGAGGCTTCCTCATCGAAGCCGACCCACACGCCGGCCGTAAATTCCGGTGTGAAGCCCATAAACCAGGCGTCATAGAGGTCGTTGGTCGTGCCGGTTTTTCCGGCAACCGGGCGGTTAAGCGTTTTTGCCCGCCACCCCGTGCCGTCCTGAACCACGCCTTCGAGCAGGCTGGTCATGATAAAGGCCGTGCTCGGATCGATCACCTTTTGCTTGGGAGGGATGATGTTTTCGAGTTCATTGCCATTGCGGTCGAGCACGCGTGTCACGAACCTCGGCTCCACCCGCCAGCCGTGGTTGGTGAAGACGGAGTAGGCGCTGACCAGTTCCAGTAGCGACACGCCCGAAGATCCCAGGGCCAGCGACAGATCGCGGTTCAAGGCCGAGTCGATGCCCAGTTTGTGCGCGTAATCCATCACATAGTCGATACCGATATCCTGGAGGATCTTTATGGTAATGACGTTTCTGGATTTTGCCAGCGCCTGCCTGAGCAGGGTGGGCCCATAGAATTTCTCGCCGTAATTCTTGGGCTTCCATTTGACGTCCTGCTCGCGGTCCATGAACACGATCGGGGAATCGATGACGATGGTTGCCGGCGTATATCCCTTGTCGATCGCGGCGGCATAAATGATCGGCTTGAAGGCCGAGCCGGGCTGGCGCCTGGATTGCAGCGCCCGGTTGAACTGATTGTCCCTGAAGTCGCGTCCGCCGACCATGCTCCTGACGGCGCCTGTTTCGGCCTCGATGCACAAAAGCGCCCCCTGGGCCTTGGGTACCTGCTCCAGCACCAGGTTCCACACGTCTGAGTCAGGGCGCTGGTCCTTCAACCGAACCAGAATCACGTCGCCGCTGTGCAAGGCCTCCCCGGGCCGCTTGATCATCTTCGGGTGGTAGGCGACATCGGGATTCGGCAAGCGCGCCCAGTCCATATCCGTGATGGAGATGAGCCCCTGGCCCCCGGCCATCCGGACGGCAATGGTTTTGTTGACATCGTTCACCTGAACGACGACGCCGGTAACCGTCTGCCCCGCTGCCGGAATGGGTTCGATCGATTGTTTCTGGAGATCCTGCACGAAGGCTTCGATGGCTTCGGGGGCGAGATGTTGCAGTGCTCCCCGGTACCCCTGGCGTTTGTCCAGTTCCAGCAGCCCTTTTTCGACTTGCTGGTGGGCGATTTTCTGCATGTCGATGTTCACGGCGGTGTAAATTTGCAGGCCTTCGTTATAGAGCGCATCGGTCCCGTATTTCTTTTCGATATATTGGCGCACGTATTCCGTGTAAAACGGCACCTCTTCGATGTACCAGTTGCGCCGCGGCCTGATGTCCAGACGGGTGTCGATGGCCGCCGTGGCCTCGCCGGCGGTAATCACGCCGTCGGCGACCATTCGGTTGAGGACATAAATCTGGCGCTGCTTGGCCCGGTCGGGATACCTGAACGGGGAATACCGGCTGGGCGCCTGCGGCAGACCGGCCAGCATGGCGCACTCGGCCAGGTTCATGTCGCGCGCGGTTTTACCGAAGTAGTTTTCGGCCGCCGCTTCGACGCCGTAAGCGCCGTGGCCCAAATAGATCTGGTTGAGGTAGAGAAAAAGAATATCCTCTTTTTTCAAGGCTTTTTCTATCCGGAAGGCCAGAATGGCCTCTTTCATCTTGCGGGTATAACTTTTTTCCGGTGTCAGCAAAAAAGATTTTGTCACCTGCTGGGTGATGGTGCTGCCGCCCTGGACGATGCCGCCCGCCTCGATATTTTTGATAAAGGCCCGCGCGATGCTCACCAGATCGATTCCCCTGTGCGTGAAGAAACGGGAATCTTCGGCGGAGACGAAAGCCTTGATCAGCATATCGGGGACGTCGGTCAGCGGGACGACGATCCGCCGCTCATTGAAAAACTCGCCGATCTTGCGGCCGTCGTCCGCGTAAACGGTGGAGATGATGGGCGGATGATAATCCTTTAGGCTTGAAATCTTGGGCAAATCGCGGCTGATATGGTAATAGAGACCCGCCGCGGCGAGTCCGCCCGCTATCGTACAGGCAACCACGAAAAGGAGCAGGACGCGGAAGATGATCCGTCCGATCCCGCGTTTTTTTTTCGGATTCGAATTATCGTCGGTTCGTTGTGGCTTGGCCATGTAAGTTCTCGGATGGTTGAGGCGCCACGCGGCACACTGCTGACCGATGCCGCGCCGGCCATAGAGTCAAGTGTTACAGGCGTTAAGATAAAGGTTTTGGCTGTGGTATCGGTCGTTGGCGTATTACACTACAGCCACCTCCCTCCAGCCTTGCCAAAATCTTTAAGCCTATTTTAAAGCCTTTGTCACCAGTGCTGCCGGTTCGGCAGGGACCGAAATCACCTTTTCTGAAGCGAAAAAAACCCCCCAGGACTTGCGCCGACCAATTCGTCGGAATGGTCGGCTCGCAAGACGACGCTTTGCCCGCGGCACTATCACGGTGTCTTCCTATCAGAGTTTTGCCGGTGAAGCAAGATGCCACCGGGCGGGAAAGGAAAAAACAAATTGACTTTCGTCACTGTTGTCGCTAACTAAATCAGTTTATCAAAAAAAACAGTGCGAGGCAAAGGTCTAACCGGTGGAACGCCTGCGGGCGCCAGGATCGGGCAACAAGGAATAAACCGACAATGACACTCGATTTTGATAAATCAGGCGGCCTGATACCGGCCATTGCCCAGGATGAGGGCACCGGTGAGGTGCTCATGTTGGCCTACATGAACCGCGAGGCCTGGGAAACGACCCTGAAAACCGGTCGGGCGACCTATTACAGTCGCAGCCGCCGCACGCTCTGGATCAAAGGCAAGACGTCGGGGCATCTTCAACTGGTTAAGGAAATCCGGATCGATTGCGACGCCGACACGGTCTTGCTCAAAGTCGAACAGGTCGGCGGCGCGGCCTGCCACACCGGGCACCGGAGTTGTTTTCACCTGAAAGTCGTCGACGACACGGGAACGACCGCGGTAATCGGCGATCCGGTTTTTGATCCCGAGGAGGTCTACGGCAAATGAAGAAACGATTGAAGCTGGGGATTCCCAAGGGCAGTCTCCAGAATGCCACGATAGCGCTCTTTAAAAGATCGGGCTGGAAAATAAACGTCAACGGCCGTAGCTACTTTCCCGAGATCAACGACGATTCGATCGAATGCGCCATCTGCCGCGCCCAGGAAATGTCGAGGTACGTGGAAAATGGCACGCTCGATGCCGGCCTGACGGGCAAGGACTGGATTGCGGAAAACGGCTCCGATGTGCGGGTGGTGGCGGACCTGATTTACTCCAAGGTCAGTGCCCGGCCGGCGCGCTGGGTGCTGGCGGTGCCCTATGACTCGGGCATCGAGAAAATAGAAGAGCTGGAAGGGTGCAAGATCGCCACCGAATTGCTCCGTTTCACCGAGCGCTTCTTTGCCGAACGCAACATCAACGTGACGGTCGAGTTCTCCTGGGGGGCCACCGAAGCCAAGGTCGTTTCAGGACTCGCCGATGCGATCGTCGAGGTGACCGAAACCGGCAGCACCATCAAGGCCCACGGGCTTCGAATCATCCACGAACTCATGCAGACCAACACCCAGTTGATCGTCAACCACGATGCCTGGAAGGAGAGCGAGAAGCGGACCAAGGTCGAGCAGATTGCGCTGCTGCTGAAGGGCGCCCTGCTGGGGGAAAAACTGGTGGGCCTTAAAATGAACGTGCCCGAGCAGCAGATCGACACGGTGGTGGCGCTCCTGCCGAGTCTGAATGCCCCCACGGTGGCCCATTTATACAATTCGAACTGGTTTTCGGTTGAAATCGTCGTCGACACCGGAGTCGTGCGCGACCTCATTCCGCAACTCCTCAAGGCCGGGGCCGAGGGCATCATCGAATACCCGCTCAACAAAGTCGTCTGAAACTTTGGAAAGGCTGAATCAGAAACCCGTCATTTCCCTCGAAGGAGAGGTCTGTGGTTGCCAAACGCACCGAAAACATTACCGCTTTCATCGTCATGGACGTCCTCGAAAAGGCCCATGAACTGGAACGTGAGGGCGTGCGCGTCATCCACCTGGAAGTGGGCGAACCGGACTTCGACACCCCGGCGTGCGTCAAGGCCGCCGCCTGCCAGGCGCTCGATGACGGTCACACCCATTACACCCACAGCCTCGGGTTGCCCGAACTCAGGGCAACCATCTCCCGCTATTATCGTGCGCATTACGGTGTGGCGGTCGGCACCGATCAGATCGTCGTGACCTCCGGCACCTCGCCGGCCATGCTGCTGCTCTTTGCCGCCCTGCTCGACCCGGGCGACCAGGTGATCGTTTCCGACCCGCACTACGCCTGCTACCCCAATTTCATCCGGTTCGTGGACGGCGAGCCGGTGTTTGTCCCTGTTTCCGAAGACGACGGGTTCCAGTTCCGGCCCGACGCCATCCGCGCCAAGCTGACAGACCGCACCCGCGCCATTATCATCAACTCACCGTCCAATCCCACCGGCAACCTTTTGTCGGCCGGGCGCATGCGGGATATCGCCGCGATGGCGCCCTGGATCGTATCCGATGAAATTTACCACGGACTGGTCTACGAGGGCCGGGAGCATTCGATCCTGGAGTTCACCGACCAGGCTTTCGTGCTGAACGGATTTTCTAAACTCTATGCCATGACCGGCCTCAGGCTCGGCTACGTGATCGCCCCCAAGGCTTTCGTGCGGCCGATACAGAAGCTCCACCAGAACTTTTTCATCTCCGCCAACTCGATGGTTCAGCGGGCGGGCATGGCCGCTTTGACCCAGGCCGACGCGGATGTGGCGCGGATGAAAACCGTTTACAACGACCGCCGCCGGTTCATGCTCGCGCGCCTCAAAGCCATGGGCTTCGGCATCACCGTCGAGCCGACCGGGGCTTTTTACGTTTTCGCCAATGCCAGGCACGTGTCCGGCAATTCCTATGAACTGGCCTTCGACATCCTGGCCCGCGCCCACGTCGGCGTGGCACCCGGCATCGATTTCGGCCAAAACGGAGAAGGATACCTGCGGTTTTCCTATGCCAATTCCATGGAGAACATCGCCGAGGGCATGGATCGGCTGGAGGCCTACTTGAAAAGAGAAAAGTGACGTGATCATCAGATCCGCTGAATTCATCAAAAGCGCCGCCAACGCCTCGCACTATCCTCCGGCCCGGCTGCCGGAAATCGTTTTTGCCGGGCGCTCCAACGTCGGCAAATCCTCCCTGATCAATACCCTGGTGAACCGCAAGCGCCTGGCCAAAACCAGTTCGACCCCCGGGCGCACCCAGCTGATCAACTTTTTCGAGGTCAACGGCGAGCTGGTTTTGGTCGATATCCCCGGATTCGGCTATGCCAAGGTGCCGGGTGTCATCCGCAAGAGCTGGGGCCCGATGATCGAAACCTACCTGGCCACGCGCCTGAGCCTGAAAGCCCTGGTGCTGATCCTGGACAGTCGCCGGACGCCGGGGCCGGAAGAATCGGCTCTTGTCGACCGGCTCGGTCGGCAGCCGGTGGCCGCCATCCTGGTGCTGACCAAAATCGACAAGCTCTCGCGCTCGAAGCAGCAGGCCAGTGTGCACCGCGCCGCCGCGGCGCTGCGGGTTCCGCCCGGCGATATCATTTCGTTTTCGGCCAAAACCCGCCAGGGACGGGAAGAGGTGTGGCGGAGAATTGAACTATTGACGGCACCGTCTCAGGTCAAATTCAGCAATGTTTAGAAATCTACGCCGCCCGGGTTCCGATACATGACACATCCTCCTATCATGCCGACTGCGCCGGGATTCAACTCCGGCTTCGTGGCCATCGTCGGGGCGCCCAATGCCGGCAAATCGACCCTGCTGAACCGGATCCTCGGCCAGAAGATATCGATTACCTCCAAAAAGCCGCAGACGACCCGCAACCGCATTCTGGGTGTTCTGCACCTCCCGCAGGCCCAGCTCGTTTTTATCGACACTCCCGGCGTGCACAAGGCCAGCGACCCCTTGAACGTCCGGCTCGTCGAAACGGCCTTGTCGAGTCTGGAGGAAGTGGATGTCATATTGGTTCTCATCGATGCGGCCCGGTCGGATGCGGTGTCCGAAGGGCTGATGGTCAAAAAAATAAAAGCCGGCAAAAAGCCGGTCGTCCTGGCGCTGAACAAGATCGATCTGATGGATAAAAACGATCTGTTGCCGCTGATCGACCGCTGGTCGGCGGTGTATCCATTTAAGGACATCGTCCCGGTCTGCGCCGACACGGGCGCTCAGGTGGACCGGCTGCTTGCGGCGCTGGAAAAGCTTCTGCCCGCCGGCCCGCCGTTTTTTCCGGACGATACCGTGACCGATCTTCCCGAACGCTTCATCGCGGCCGAGATGATTCGCGAGAAGGTGTTCCGGCTCACCGGAGAGGAGATTCCGTATGCCACGGCGGTGACGATCGAGGCCTTCGAGGAGCAAAAAAAGGGCGCGCTGGTGCGGATTCACGCCACCATACACATGGAGCGCGATTCGCAGAAGGCCATCGTTATCGGCAAAGGCGGCCGCATGCTGAAGTCGATCGGCGAAAAGTCCCGCCTGGAACTCGAACGGTTTTTAGGCGTGAAGGTTTTTCTGAAACTCTTTGTCAGGGTTCAGAAAAATTGGAGCAGGGACACGCGCGCGCTCAGGAAATTCGGGTATTGACCGCCGATGATCCTGTCGTTTCATCCTCTTTTTACGACGGATCGCCAGATCCTCTGCGCGGGGCGTGCGCCCGGCGCAGACGACCGGCGGGCCATCGCGGCGGCCGCGGCCGTTATTTTGCCGCAAGGCTGTCGTCAGGATCTCTATGAAATGGTGCGCGAAAATTGTGCCGTGTATTTTCCCAATTACGATGCCCGTTTTGCATATCCCGGGAAAACCGGGCAGCTCGCCCTTTTCAAAAAAGCCGGCGTGCCGCACCCCCGGACCCTATCGTTCAGGGATACGAAAGACTTTTATCGCCGATGCCGGCCGATGCCGGCCGATCTGCCGGACACTCTTCCATTCGGGTTTCCCTGCGTGTTCAAGTTCGACTGGGGCGGCGAGGGGGAAACCGTTTATGCGGTGACCTCGGCCGTGCACCTGAAAGAGGTTTTGGGCATGGCGACGGCGTGCGAGAAGACCGGCCAGCGCGGTTTTCTCCTTCAGGAAATGATTCCGGCCGGCAACCGCTGCCTGCGCGTGGCGCTCATCGGGCGGCAATGCGTTGCCTACTGGCGGGTGCAGTCGGACCGGCGGATGTGGCAGGCCAACCTGGCCAGCGGCGGCCAAATCGATTTCGTGTCCGACCCCGATCTTCAGGCGGCGGCCGTATCCGCCGTCCGTAACTTCTGCCGGTTCACCCGCATCGATCTGGCGGGTTTTGACCTGCTTTTTGGCGAAGGGGTCGCGTCCGCATCGCCCTTCTTCCTGGAGATCAACTACTTTTTCGGACGGCGGGGCCTGGGAGGCTCGGCAGCCTATTACCGCCTGCTGGCCCAGGCGATCGACGGCTGGCTGTGCGACAATGGGTTGCCGGCGATGAACACGCGTACTTAGTGGCAGTCTGCGGCTCCAGCCCCATTGATGAGGTGCAAGCGCACCGGAGAAGCGCGCCATGAAAGAGGTGTCCGGCCGGGTCCAGGTCAACGTTCCCTTCACCATGCTGTGGGATCGGTATGCCGAAAATTTCCTGACCCGCGGCCTGAATCCCGAGATCGGCATCGATGCCGCGGCCCTGGACCGTTTCTCGCCGGCCGAGTTCGGCGAGATGGCCGCCCGCATCAGGGACAGGGGATTGATCGTCACACTGCACGGCCCGTTCATCGACATGTCGGCCGGCTCCATCGACCCGCGGATCCGCGCTGTAACACGTCACCGCTTTGAGCAACTCCTGGAGGTGGTGCCGCTGTTCACGCCCCGGACCGTGGTGTGCCATGCCGGGTATGACTGGAAGCGTTATGCCTACCTGTTAGAGGAGTGGCTGAAAAACAGCCTCGATATGTGGCGCTGGCTGGCGCAGCGCCTGGAGGGGACGGGCTGCCGCCTGATGCTTGAAAACGTATACGAAAGCGGCCCCGAAGACCTCTTATTCCTTTTCGAAAGCCTGGCGCCTCTGGGGGTGGGCTTCTGCCTGGACACCGGTCACCAGGCGGCATTCGGGCAGGCCTCCCTGGTAAAGTGGCTCGACGCGCTGGGACCGCATATCGGCCAGGTGCATCTGCACGACAATCACGGGCTGCG